>JAHZEF010000006.1:0-17034 GCA_019422005.1 Clostridiales bacterium | reverse complement strand
GTATCGGCGGCGGCGCCGGATTGTCCGTCGCCGGCGGACTGGCCTCCGTCCTGTCCGCCGCAGGCCGCCAGCGCCAGAAGCATAACCGCCGCAAGCAAAATCGCAATCAGTCGTTTCATCATTTCATCTCCAAAAATTCCTCTCGGGTCAGGAGAGGGGTAAGTTAAGAGAATTATACGGTTTTTTGAGGATTTTTGCAAGGCTCTGCGGCCGTTTTTTCCCGGGGCGGCTGTGGTTTTTTCCCGGATGGCCGCCGTATTTTTTGTATAGTTTGCCTATTCTCTCCGGAGATCCCGGCAAAATGCGGAAAAAGCGCCGGCATTTTCGCTCTGCCGCCGCTTTTTCCAACCAAGGCGCCTCCGGTGCTCTCACCTGTTTAAATGAATATTTTTTATGTATAGTTGCATATTTTATCCGGACAGCTGTTACCGGTCCGCAATGGCCTTGGCGGCCTGCGCAGCCGACGCCGCGTCCTCCGTGTAGACGTCGGCGCCGATTTCATCTGCAAACGCCTGATCCACCGGCGCGCCGCCCACCATAATTTTGAAGCGGCTGCGGGCCGGAGAGGCATTCAGGGCCTCCACAGTCTCCTGCATCGCCCCCATGGTGGTCGTCAGAAGGGCCGATACGCCGACGATCGTCACCTCGGGATCATTTTCCACCGTTTCAACAAACTTTTCCACCGGTACGTCAATCCCCAGGTCAATGACCTCGAATCCGGCAGACTCAATCATCAGAATGACCAGATTCTTTCCGATATCGTGCAGGTCTCCGTAGACAGTCCCCATTACCATCTTTCCGCGCTTAACGCCGCCGGCTTCCGCCAAATGCGGCTTGAGGACTTCCACGCCGGCCTTCATTGTCATGGCGGAGAGCAGCATCTCCGGCACAAAGATCTCCTCGTTCTTGAACCGTTCCCCCACCAGGTCCATCGCAGCGATCATCCCCTGGTTCAGAATCGCGGCGGCTGCGCCGCCGGCGTCCAGAGCAGCCTGGGTGGCCTCGGCGACGCCCCCCAGATTACCGGACACAATGGCGTCATATACCGCCTGGATTTCCTGCATTTCTGACATGATAAATTCCCCCTTAATATGCTTTGCTGTCCCGGCCTTACTGCACGGCCGGCCCGAACAGATGGTTGCGGTATGCGCCGATGTACCGGATGCAGAACGGATCCTTTCCCAGCATGGCTTCCGTTGCATACGCCATGCCCATCAGGTCCCGGTTGCACGGATCCATCACGGCGGAATCCATGCCGGCGCTCATAGCCAGCGCCAGGAACGACAGATTCAGCACCTTCCGTACCGGCAGATTGAACGAGACATTGCTGACCGCGCCGGTCACATGAATATCGGGGCACCGCTCCCTGACCTCGCGGATCACGTCCAGCACCATATGCACGCCGTTCTTCGCGGTGCAGAGCATCTCCACCAGCGGATCAATGTGCATTTTGGACGGCGCAATGCCATACTGCTCCATTTTGCCCAGCAGGCCGTCAAATACCCGCAGGCGCTCCTCCGCCGAAGCGGGAATGCCCTTTGCGCACAGCAAGCCTACGCATTCCCACTCCGTGCCTGCGATGGCGGGGAAAATGATATCCGCCTTGTCCCCTTCCATGGAAACGGAGTTGATCATCCCCGGTTTCCTGCAGTACTGCATCGCCTCCACACAAACGCGGGGGTCGGGGCTGTCCACACAGATCGGAAGGTCGCTGGCCTCCTGCACCTGTTCAATCATCCAGCGGAGCGTTTCCAGTTCGTCCTTTTTCACCGACGCGCACACATCCAGGAAATCAGCGCCTGCCGCAGTCTGCTGGCTGGCCCGCTCCCGAATGAACGCCGCATCCCGTCTGGCGATGGCCTCCGCCACCGCCGGAATGGAACCGTTCAGCTTTTCACCGATAATTATCATCTTGCATTCTCCTTTCGGAATCCGATCAGATCTTATACGTATCTGCCGCATGGAACATGGCCATCAGATTTTCCACCGGGATCTGGTTGACCGAGCCGCCCACGCCCAGCACATATTTGTTGTTGCCGCCGAAGGACTGCAGCTTCTCCATGCATACGTCATAAGTCTGCTGCGCCGACATGTGCTGCAGCTCAATCGGGCTCAGGCCCCCCAGCAGCGCCACGCGGCCGCCGGTCCGCTCCATCGCCAGCTCCGAGGGGATGGAGGGCGCATACTGCCATGCCACATAGCCGGCGTCGGCAATGGAAGACGCCAGATGCTTGGCCTTGGCGTCGTTGTGCAGCCATCTCTGGCTGTTGGGGAATTCCCGGAAAATTTTCTCGTAGGTCGGCATCACCCATTTCCGGTAACCGTCCACATTGAGGAACGAGGACAGGTCGTCGGACATCAGCAGATGGTGCAGCGGGCCGCCCAAAATCTTTTCGCATTCCTTCATAAAGCGGATGCAGGTCTCTGTGGCAACATCCAGCAGCGCCTGGACCAGATCGGGGTTCATGATCGTGTCCATACAGAACTCGCTGACGCCGCGCAGCTGGGCACAGATGGTAAACGGCGCCATGCAGATCGGAGGGTTCACCTTGATATCCGCCGGCGCATGGTCAACCATATATTCCAGCGTCTGCAGCGCCACATGCATATAATTATCGCCGTAGGGGTCGCCCGGCTTCAGCTGCAGGGCCTCTTCCAGGGTGGAAATGCCGGACTTCTCAATGGAAATAAAGCCCTCCTTGTCAAACCGCACCTTCCCGCCCAGGGAGCTGCACTCGGCCACCGGGCCGGGATCCGGCTGGAAGCTGCCGCACTTTTCCATGCGCTCAAAAACCTCCAGCTGAATCTCGAACATGGTTTTGGGATCATGGAAGTAGCGGTCCAGCGGGATGCCGGTAACATGATGGAAAAACGGAAATGTATAATAGTGAAACACGGCATGGCCGTCGGTCTTCTCTCCTGCAATGCATTTTTTCAGGCGGTCAAACGTGCGTTCACGCAGGGTGGAGTTTGCAGCATACATCTCAATAAATCCCCCTATTTCATCGTATTTTTTATGCTATTTTCGCTTTCATTATAGCATCCGGAACAGATGATCGTTAGAACATTTCTTCCGAATAAAAGAGAATTATCGTTGAATTTACAGGATATTTCTCTTATTTTTAGCACTCCATAACACATTTGAACATTTTATATAAAATTTCTCTCAAAATATGTACACAAAAAATAGCATAAAGCTTATGTGATTTTATCCTGATTTCTGCTATGATGGTTCCGAAGGAGGAAACGGCCATGGAATATCGCGAAATTACGGTTGCGCACAAGCGGAACCTGGGCGCCGGATGTACGCCGTTCTGCATAGAACGGTGCGGCCCCGATGTGGACGACAGCCTGCACATCCATGATTTCCACCAGCTGACCATCATTACGCGGGGAACCGGCGTACTGGTGGTCAACGGCGCCGGATATCCTGTCCGCGCCGGTGACGGATATGTGATCGGGAGTTTTTCCGCTCATTTCCTGAAGGAAACCCGCGGTCTGGAATTTGTCAACATCCTGTTCTATCTGCGGGATCTGGAACCGCACTGCCCCGGCCTTCTGCAGAACGAGGGCTTCCGCACGCTGTTTTATCTGCAGCCGGTGCTGGAAGGGCGCGCCCGCCCCAGCAATATCTTTTCTCTGGACTATGCCGAGATCGAGACGGTCAACCGCCTTCTTGGGCAGCTTCTGGAAGAACAGCGTCAGGCGCTCCCCGGCCGGGAGCTGATGATCCAGTCAATATTTCTGATTCTGATTACCAGCCTGTGCCGCGCCTACCGGAATACCGCGGAGCCGCACGCCGTATTCCATTCCGACCAGCTGTGCCAGGCGGTACAATACATGGAAAACAACTGCGCCGAGCCCATCACGCTCTCCGACCTGGAACGTCTGTGCGGCCTGACCGGGCGCCAGCTGCGCCATCAGTTTTCCCAGGTATACGACTGCACGCCGCTGCAGTACCTCTGGAACCTCAGGATCCGGAAAGCCTGCTACTACCTGGCCTCCACCGACCTTCCCATTTCGGAAATCGCCTCCATGACCGGCTTTGAAGACAACAACTACTTTTCCAGAAAATTCCGCCAGGCGCTGGGCACAACGCCGCGGGAATATCGCAGCCAGTCCCGCGCCGGCGCCGCGCCGCCGGGCCGGGACTAACCGGGCCGCAAAGCGCGCGGCCCGGCAGAAATGCCCGGGGTACACAGGACTCTGTGTACCCCGGGCGTTTTTGACCAGGCCGTTTGCGGGCCCGCGCCCCGGCCGGGACGCTGCCGCGCACATAAACTTAAAATACTCTCTCCGGGCAGCGCGGCGCTGTTTATTCCCCCACGGTTTCCCGCTTGTGCGCAAGGCCGCAGTTCTCTTCATTTACCAGAAGGATCGCACCGTAATCATAATTTCCCCGCCCGGTCGCCACCATGGCATTGTAATACTGCGTCGCCACCGTGGTGATGGGCAGCGGGACGTGATATTCCCGCGCCAGATCCAGCACCAGGTTCATATCCTTCAGCTGGGTGAACACTGTGGACATGGGAGAAAAATCCCTGGTTTTGAATGCTTCCACCTTGTTCTGTATGTTGATGGAGGACGCGGAGCATTTGGAGATGATCTCCACCATGGTCTCCCAGTCGATTCCGGCCTTTTCACCCAGAGTCAGCGCTTCGGCGTAGGACTGGAACTGAACGCCCACCATGGACTGAATCACCAGTTTCATCACGCGCGCCTCGTCGCCCTCGCCAAGATAGTAGCGCTCTCTGCCGAACAGCTCCAGCAGCGGTTCCGCCCGGCGGTATGCCTCACGGCTGCCCGACGCCATAATCATCAGGCTGCCGTTGCCCGCCTGCACCGTGCTGCCGGAGACCGGGCACCGCAGGAAGTAGGCCCCCAGGCCTTCCAAAGCCTTTCCGACCTCCCGGGAGGTCTCCACATCCACCGTGCTGATGTCCGCAAAGATCTTGCCCGGGGAGATGCCTGCGGCAACGCCGCTGTCTCCGTACGTAATCGCCTTTAAAACCCTGCCGTTCGGGATTGTGGCAAACAGGATATCCGCCGCCCGGGCCACCGCCGCCGCAGAATCCTCCGCAACCGCCCCCTCCTGTACCAGTCCCTGCATCTGCGCGGCGTCCGCATCAAAAATATGCAGCGTGTAGCCGGCCTGCAGCACACGGCGCGCCATGTTCTTCCCCATGTGCCCGATTCCGATCCATCCGATTTTTACCATGGCTTCTCCTTCAAATACCCCAAAAATACCATACCGGCCAAAAGCAGCCTTTTATTGCAGATATTCGTCAATATTGCTGCTGTTGACAATCTTCATATCCAGCCGCGTCTCCTTTTCCACGGGTTCCCCCCGTGCGGCGGCCACCGCAAGATCCAGCGCAGTTACGCCGACGTTGTGAGAATCCATGTACACCGTGCAATCCAGGCGCCCATCCTTGACGGCGGTCAGCGCATCCGCAATGGCGTTGACGCCGCCTACCAGGACGTCCTCCCGTCCCATGGCCTCCACGGCTTCCACCACGCCCAGCGCCATGTCGTCGTTCTGACAGACGATGCCTTTCAAATCCGGATATGTGGTCAGCCAGTCCTCCGCCAGATCCAGGGCCTCAGCCCGCTGCCAATGCGCCGACTGCTCCGCGATCACTTCAATCTCCGGGTATTCCGCCAGCGCCTCTTCAAACCCTTCGGCCCGGTCGTTGACCGCCGAAGACCCCTCGTTGCCGAGAATGTGCGCCACCTTGCCGCTGCCGCCCATCTGCTCAAAAATATACTCCGAGACGAGCCGGCCGCCCACCACGTCAGACAGCCCCACAAAGGCGGTATAGTTCTCATTGGTCGTTTTCAGGCTCATTTCTATCACGGGGATCCCGGCCTCAGCGCAGAGGTCGATTGCGCCGCCCAGCGCCTCGGCGTCATTGGGCTGCAGAATAATCGCATCCACCTTCCGCGTCACGCCGTCTTCCATCTGTGCAATCTGCTTGCTGATATCGGATTTGGAGTCAGCCACCGTGATGTTGACCTGATCCCCCAGTTCCTCGGCGCGTTCCTCAATGGCATTGGCGTAATTCAGCGAATTGTTGTCCGCCAGGTTGTTGATCAGGCAGAGGATCTCCAGCGTCCCGCCTTCGCTTTCCGCCGCGTCCGCTTCTGCCGCAGGCTCTTTCGCAGCGCAGCCCGCCGCGCCCAGGACCAGCGCCGCAATCAGTAATGCACACCACAGTTTTTTCATTTTAGGTTCCTCCTCGCATTTCATCTTTTTATTCCTGTCCGGATGCGCCGCTGCACGGCGGATCCGGAGCTAGGCGCGCTTCCGCTTGGTACGGATATCCAGCAGGACGGCTCCTGCAATGATGACGCCCCGCGCAATGTACTGATAATCCGACGACACATTCAGCAGATTCAGCCCGTTGTTCAAAATGCCCATGATCAGGGCGCCGATCATCATACCACTGATGGTGCCGATACCGCCGCTGAAACTGGTCCCGCCGACCACCGTGGCGGCGATCGCGTCCATTTCCAGCCCCTCGCCGCTGGCCGGATGCCCGGTGCTGATCCGCGCAGCCAGCACACACCCCGCCAGGGCGGCCGTGACGCTGCTGATCACATAGACGGAAACCTCCACAGCGCGCGTGGCAATCCCCGACGCCCTGGCCGCCGTTTTATTGCCGCCCACCGCAAAGATGTGTCGGCCGTAGCGGGTCTGGTTCAATACGACCGCGCCGATCAGGCAGGTCGCCAGCATCAGGATCACCGGCACCGGTATCACTCCGACGCTCCCCTTTCCCATGGCCAGGAATTCCGGCGAGGCAATGGAAAAGGGCCGCCCCTCCGAATACAGCAGCGCAAAGCCTCTGCCAATGGCCTGGGTCGACATCGTCGCGATGAACGCGGGCAGGTCAAACACCCCCACCAGCACGCCGTTGATCGCGCCGAACACCGCGCAGACGCCCAGGGCCGCCAGTACGGCGCCCAGCCACATATCCGGCCATTTCGCCAGCACGCTGCCGGCAATGACGCCGGAAACAGAGATCATGATGCCTGCCGAAATGTCAATACCGCCGGTCAGAATCACAAAGGTCATCCCAACGGCCATAATGCCGTTGACAGAGATCTGGCGCAGGACGTTGATCAGGTTCCCCGACGTCAGGAAGACCGGCTCCATCGCGCTCACCAGAACGATTTCAACCAGCAGGATCAGGATCAGCCCGAATTTCTTGTTGTGGCGCAGGGACAGGAGCGTCTCTTTCGCCCGTTGTCCGCCTGCTTCTCTCGTTTGTGTTTTCATCCCGCATTACCTCCCAGCGCTACTTTCAGAATATCCTCCTGGCTGACGCTTCCGGCGGAAACCTCTTCCCGCGAGAACTCCCCTTTGATGCGTCCCTCGCCCATCACCAGGATCCGGTCGCTCATCCCCAGGATCTCGCCCAGTTCAGAGGAAATCATAATCACCGCCATCCCCTCAGCGGCCAGCCCGGAAATGATTCTGTGTATTTCCGCCTTGGCTCCGACGTCAATTCCGCGGGTCGGCTCATCCAGGATCATCACCTTGGGCTTTGCCAGCAGCCATTTGGAAAGCACAACCTTCTGCTGATTTCCGCCGCTGAGGGAGACCGCCTCCTGCTCCACAGAGCGGATCTTCGTGGAAAGCTTTCCCGCCGCTTCCTCCGTCAGACGCTTCTCCCGCTTCTTTCTCAAAAAAATCCCTTTGGACACAAGCTTCAGATTCGGCAGAGAAATATTCTCCTTCACCGACCGGCACAGCACCAGGCCGACGTTCTTGCGGTCCTCGCTGGCCATGACAATGCGGTTGCGGATCGCATCCCGCGGCGACCGGATGCGCAGCGGCCTGCCCTCCAGCACAATCTCTCCGGAATCCAGCGGATCCAGCCCGAAGATCGCGCGGGCCGTTTCACTGCGTCCGGCGCCGACCAGGCCGGAGATCCCCAGGATTTCGCCGCTTCTGACAGAAAAGGAAACATCGTTGACGACGCCCCGCCTCACCAGATGCCGGACCTCCAGAACCGTCCCGCCGATCTCGGCAGGCTGCTTGGGATAAAGGTTTTCCAGTTCCCGGCCCACCATCAGCCGGATCAGTTCGTCCTTGGTCGTTTCCTCCACGCGCCTGGTGGCAATGAACTGCCCGTCCCGCAGGACCGTTACCCGGTCGGCAATCTCAAACAGCTCCTCCAGCCTGTGGGAAATATAGATCACCGCGATCCCCTGGGATTTGAGCCTTCGGATGGTGCCATACAGCTCTTCCACCTCGCTGGCTGAAAGCGACGAGGTCGGTTCATCCATAATCACAACCCTGGCGTTCCGCGATACCGCCTTGATAATTTCAATCACCTGAGCCTGCGCCACGCTGAGTTCCCCCATCATCGTCCCAGGCTTCAGCGTCTGGCCGAACTCCTTCAGAAGGCGGCCACAGGCGCGGTTCATTTCCTTTTTGTCCACAAAACAGCGGTTTTTCTGTTTGGGCTCCCGCCCGACAAAGACATTCTCCGCAATGGTGAGATACGGAAGATTGTTCAGCTCCTGATACACCATGGAAATTCCCTTTTTCAGGATCGCCGCCGTATTCATGCCCTCCAGCACCTCGCCGTTGAACACGATCTCCCCTTCGTCTGCGGCATACTGCCCCATGATGATTTTCATCAGCGTCGACTTTCCCGCCCCGTTTTCGCCCAGCAGCGCATGGATCTCCCCCGCTTTCACGGAGAAGCTCATGCCGGACAGCACCTGGACGCCCGGAAATTTTTTTGAGATGTTACGGATTTCCAAAATGGTATCCGCCGCCTGTTCCATATCATTTCCCTCCCCTGTCATAAAATTCCCCAAACCGTCCCGGAATCCGGATACGTCTCCGCACTCTGCCGCCGGGTCATTTCTTGTCGTCATACAGCCAGGGGCTGAACCCGATGCGCTTCGTATCCTCATACACCTCTTTTTTTGCCAATTCCCGAACCCGGGACGGGGTCGTATGGAGAATCTGTTTAAATACCTTGCTGAAGTGGCTGAAATTTTTATAGCCGACTCGCTCTGCAATCTCTGTCAGAGGCAGGTCGGTATTCTGCACAATCAACTCCTCTGCGCTGTGAACGCGCTGAAGGTTCAGATAATCCATAATGGTGTGGCGCGTTACCTGCTTGAACACCGTGCAGCAGTAGCTTTCCGAGTATCCGATGGCGCGTGAAATCCCCCGGATGCAGATTTCATGCTGGTAATTCGACTGGATATAGCGGACAATCATATTGACCACACCGTTCTGAAACTCATTGCCCAGCGGGGCAACGGCCACCGGCGGGGCGGTATCCGCCCCCTGCCCCGCCCGCCGTGCAAACTCAAACAGCAGATATTCCAGCAGCGCGCTGCTGATCCGGTCGCTGTACAGGCTCGCCGACCGCTCTTCCTCCGCCAGCCGCTTGATGGAGGTCAAAATCATTTTATCGCCGCTTCCGATCACCTCGGGCAGCGTCATCAGGATTTGCCGCAGCAGGCCGCTGAACACCTCGAATTTGATAATATAAACATCCAGCCCGGACTTGGCCGCCGGAATTGTATGTTCCACATCCGGCCTGACCAGGATCCATTGCCCTCCCTCGGCAAAGTAAACGGCGTCATCCAGTTCAATCCTTCGCTTGCCGGCAACAAAATAGAAAATTTCCCAGTGCGAATGGGAATGCTTGACAAACCCGACGCTTTCGCTGTACATTTGCTTTCCCGCATACAGGACGCTGATGTCGTTCATAACCGCCCCTCTTTCAACATGCCCCGCCGCAGGCCGGGGCCGGCTGGTATCACCGTATATCCGTGCACGCACAAGTTCCGCAGATCCAAGGCGCGGCCGATCACCGCTTCGGCTGCTTTCGTAAAACCGCTCCGAAAATCTATTTAAAATTAACAATTTACCCCTGCTTCGACCTTAGAATACCGAACATATCAGCCAAAATCAATCCTCCACACTTTTCTATTTTTTGCTCAGATTTTACTTTTTTGTTTTTATAAATATCAGCAAACTTCTGCAAAATTCAGACAAAATCCGCCGCCGTTCTTCCTGTTCCGGGCATGCCCGGAGCAGGAAAAGCAAGGGCCCCTGCAGTATGCAGGGGCCCTTGCTGCGTCTGCCGTTCCAGGCAGCGGTCGTTTATTCCATGGAAAATGCGGGATAGTCGGTGAAGAGCTGACGTTTCTGCAGCAGCTCTCCAAAGACCTTTTCGCGGTCCGGAGCTTTCCCCTCCGGCATCAGGCGGTACACCCAGGTGGTATTGTAATAATGCTTGAAGGAGTTGTTTTCGGAATAGGCGTTTCCGCCCCAGGTGCCGCAGCCCAGGGAGAACGTCCAGGGCATCTTGTTGTTGTAGGCGCCGGCGTTGTTGAGGCCGGTGCAGGCGTTGACCGCCACACGGGACGTGTGGGTCTTGGACGCAAACTTCAGGATATGCGCCTCGTCGGCGCTGTGGATGGAGCAGGAGTGGCCCGCGCCGGAGATGGCATGGATGCGGTTGATCAGGTCGATGCCTTCGTCCACGTCCTTGACCTTCCAGACCGCCACCACGGGAGACAGTTTCTCTTCAACCATCTTGTGCTCTTCATCGCACACCGACTCTTCGGCCATGATGAAGGTGCAGTCGTCGGGTACCGCGAATCCGGCCACCCTGGCAATGTGCTGCGGGGTATGGATGATGGCGTCCACGTTGAGCTTGCCGTTCTTCCAGATGGCGTTGATCAGCTTCTCCTTCTCCTCATCGTTGCAGAGATAGCCGCCCACCTTCTTCAGTTCGGCGATCATCTGATCATACACTTTTTCGTGGATGACCACGGAGTTTTCCGTAGAGCAGCCGGAGCCCCAGTCGTTCATCTCCGCCTGCATGATGCCCTTGGCGGTGTCTTCCAGATCGGCGGAATCGTCCACATAGGAGCAGGAGTTGCCCGCGCCCACGCCGAAGGCCGGCGTGCCGGAGGAGTAGGCCGATTTGACCATGGCCGCGCCGCCGGTGGCGATGACAAAGTCCGCCTGCTTCATCAGCACATCGGTCAGTGCCAGAGACGGCTTCTCAATGCACTGGAGCAGATCCCTGGGGTACCCCATGCGGCCCAGCAGCTCCCGCAGGTCGTTGACCACAAAGTTGGTGACCTTCTTGGTTCTGGGATGGGGCGAGAAGATCATGGCGTTCTTGGACATCAGGCCAAAGATGGTCTGGCAGGCCACCAGGCCTGTGGGAACGGTCATGGGCACCAGAGAGGCCACCACGCCCAGAGGCTTGGCGATCTTCACCAGATACCCGTCGGGGTCTTCCTCAATCACGCCCACGGTCTTGACGCCGTCCACCTGCGCCGCCAGGCCCAGAGGCCGGGCAACCAGCTGCGCAACCTTGCTTTCCAGACGGCCGCTGCCGCCGTTCTCTTCAAACAGGGCGTTGGACCAGACCTCCGCCCGCTCATAGGACAGGCAGGCTACCGCCTTGGCAATCCGGCGGACATCCTCCTGGGTCAGATCCTCAATTTCCTTCATGGCCGCTCTGGCCCGGGCCACCATACCGCTGATATATTCCACTTGTTCGTTGGTGATTTCCATCATGAATCGCTCCTCATTCCGTATTCATTCCGCCTGGGATCGGGCGGCGGCGGCAATGCGCTCCGCCTTTTCCACAATTTTCCGGGCGCGCTCGGCAACCGGGGCGTCCACCATCTTGTTTTCGTACATGCATGCGCCTCTGCCCTGGGCAACGGCTTCCTCCATGGCCGCCACAATCCCCCGGGCCCGCTCCACTTCCGCATCTGTGGGCGTAAACACCCGGTTGATCACGTCGATGTGGCTGGGATGGATGCACGTCTTTCCCGTAAAGCCCATGGCCTTGGCGTTTTCCACGTCCTTCTCCAGCGCCTCCAGATCCTTCACGTTGGTGAACGGCGTATCCAGCGAGTCGATGCCCCGGGCCCGGGCCGCGAAAATCAGCTGCTCCCGGGCGTACCGGATCTCCTCGCCGCCGGGAGTGCGGCCGATCTCCATCTCCTTGGTCAGATCCTCCGCGCCGAACTGCACGCCGTTGATCCGCCGGCAGAGGCCCAGGATCTCATATCCGGTCACAATGGCCTCCGTGGTTTCAAACAGCGGCACCATGCCGATGGAGTCCGGCTCCAGATGGTGCTTGCGTTCCAGCATGGACAATATGCAGTCGGCCGTCAGAATGTACTGCCGGTTGGCCTTGGGCAGCACGATGGCGTCGGGGCGGCAGGGCACAATGGCCTGCAGATCCTCCACGCCCCAGGGCGTATCCATACCGTTGACCCGCACCAGCACCTCCTTGCCGCTGGCCCTGATTTGCGGCAGCATCTCCACCACCTGTGCCCGGGCCGTCCCCTTCTCGGCGATGCTCACCGCATCCTCCAGATCGAGAATAACCGCATCGGGGCGCAGCGTGACGGCCTTCTGCAGCATCTTCATGCTGCTGCCGGGCATATACAGCAGCGAGCGGCGCACAAATTTTGATGCCATTGGGTTCTCTCCTCCTGCCATTACGGGTTGATGACAACCTTCAGACTGTGATCCTTGCGGCCCACAAACACATCCAGCGCCGTCTCATACTCCTCCAGGGGGAAGCGGTGGGTCACCAGCGTGTCGCCGTCGATGATCTTCCGGTCCAGCATGGAGATGACCGCCTCACTGACGCCCGGATTGGCCCGGGATCCATAGATGGTCAGCTCATTGCTGATCATATCCGTCAGGTTGGGGATTTTCAGTTCCGGATCATGGTAGTGGCCCACCAGACCCATTTTTCCGCCGCGCTTGAGCATCTTCATACCCTGGGACGGAACGGCGGAGCCGCCGGCACAGTCAAAGACCTCGTCCACGCCGAAGCCCCCGGTAATCTCCAGAACCCGCGCCACGGGATCCTCTTTGGTGACGTCCACGATGTAGTCGGCACCAACTTCCCTGGCGTGCTGGAGCCGGTCGCCGCGGCCGAGCATGATGACCTTTGCCGCGCCGTATCCCTTGACAATCTGCATGGCCGCCACGCCTGCCGGGCCGGGCCCGAAGATGGCAACGGTGCCTGCGATGGTGACGCCGGTACGGTCGATGCAGTGCATGGCCACGCCGCAGATGTCGCACAACGACGCGTGATCGAAGCTCAGCGTGTCGGGGATCTTATGGATGGACTTGGTGGGATAGGCGTTGTACTCACAGTTGGCGCCGTTGAAGTTGAAGCCGAAGTGGCGCGCGCCGGTCTCGGGTTTGCCATAGTTGAGGCAGATGGTATAATTGCCCTTCAGGCAGTTCCTGCAGTAGCCGCAGCCGGCATGGGCTTCGCCGGCCACCCGGTCGCCCACCTGAAATTCCGTCACATCCTCGCCCAGCGCCACAACCTCGCCGGCCCACTCGTGGCCGAGAATGTGGGGGAACTTCTGGGGCCACTCGCCGGGACGGTCGCCGCGGATGATCTGGGGATCGCTGCCGCAGATGGCCACGGAGCGGATCCGGCAGAGCACCTCGTTCCGTCCGGGCTTTGGAACCGGAACCTCCTGCAGTTCCAGATGGTTATAGGCCGTGAGCACCATGGCCTTCATGGTCTTGGGAATTGCTTCCACGAAAACACCTCTCTTCTTAACGGAAATTTGCCCTCAAACGATGGTCTCTGACCGGGGTCGATTCCATCGCGACCACAGCGACCGCCGCGGTCTGAGCCGCAGTTCGTTGGAGGGCAAATTCAAACTCTGTTACTTTACCAGCTTGCGCACCGTCTCCGCGATGGCCTCGTCGTCGATGCCGTATTTGTGCATCATATAGCGCAGCTTGGCCGTCTCGCCAAAGTGATCCTGCAGGCCCAGCCGCACCAGTCGTGCCGGCTGCTCCTCGCAGAGCACCTCGGCCACGGCGCTGCCAAGGCCGCCGTTGACGGTGTGGTTCTCCACCGTGACCAGGATTTTGGTCTTTCTGGCCGTCTCGGCGATGGCTTCGCGGTCGATGGGCTTGATGGACGGCATATGGACATGGCGGACAGAAATGCCCGTTTTCTCCAGCTCCGCCGCGGCGTTGATGCCTTCCACGGTGGTGATGCCGGTGGTGATCAGGCCCACATCCGTACCTTCCGAGAGAATCTCCGCCCTGCCGGGCACAAATTCCCTGCCCCTGGGGGTAAAGGTCGGGTATTTGCCCTTATTGGACCGGATATACACCGGGCCCTCATGTGCCGCTGCATACCGCAGAATGGCCTCAAATTCATTGGGGTCTCCGGGATCGTAAACTTCAAAGTTGGGCATATTGCGGTAAATCGCCAGATCGTCGATGGAGATATGGGTACCGCCGTTCTTTTCGCTGGTCAGGCCCGCATACGTGCCGATCACCTTGACGTTGAACCGATTGTAGGCCACGGAGTTCTGCGCCTGGTCGCAGGCGCGCTGGGCCATAAAGCAGGCAAACCCTGCCGCAAACGGGATCTTCCCCATAGCCGCCAGGCCGGCCGCAAAGCCCATGGCGTCCTGTTCGGCGATCCCTACGTTGAACATCCGCTCCGGGAAGCGCTCCTTGAACGGCGCGCTGCCGGAGGCTTTCATCAGATCGGCCTCCACCGTGACAATCCGGCTGTCCTCCGCGGCCAGCGCGGTGACGGTTTCGCCGTATGTGGCATTGGTATCGCGAATTTCACCAAGCGTTCTCACCGCTCTCACCGTCCTTCCAGGTCGCGCAGGCCCTGAGCAAACTGCTCCTCCGTGATCTGCCCGCTGTGCCATTTGTACTGATTTTCCATAAAGGAAATCCCCTTGCCCTTGATGGTGTCGGCAATGATCATGCTGGGCATGCCCTTGACGGTCTTTGCCTTTTCCACCGCCGAACGGATGGCGCCGGTGTCGTGGCCGTCGATCACCTGTACGTCCCAGCCGAAGGCCGACCATTTCGCAGCCAGCGGCTCCAGTGCCATAACCTGTTCCGTGGTGCCGTCAATCTGGTTCAGATTCCGGTCGATGAAGGCAATCAGGTTGTCCAGCCTGTAGTGGCTGGCCGTCATGGCCGCCTCCCATACCTGCCCTTCGTCCAGCTCGCCGTCGCCCAGAAGCGCGTACACGCAGAGGGCTTTCCCATCCAGCCTGGCAGCCGCGGCCATGCCGCAGGCCACGCTCAGGCCCTGTCCCAGCGGGCCGGAGGAATAGTCGATGCCCTGCACCTTCAGACGGTCCACATGCTTGGGCAGGCTGCCTCCGTTCTGATCCAGTTCCTGCAGGCGGCCGGGGTCGATAAATCCCAGATCCGCCAGGATCACATACAGCGGCGGGCCGGCATGGCCCTTGCACAGCACAAACCGGTCCCGGTCCGGCCAGTCCGGCTCCTGCGGCCGGGTGCGCATGACGTCGTAGTAAAGCGTCGTCATAATCTCGATGGCGGACAGGGAGCCGCCATAGTGGCCGCCGCCGGCGTGATAGATGGTTTCAAAGGTTTTCCGGCGCAGTTCCTGCGCCTTTTTGTTCAGCATATCTCCCACCTGATTTCTGTTCCGGCCGCACCGCTGCCGGTGCGGCCGGGGTCATAGTTCTCAGTAAACGAACTTGTTGATGCCGTAGACGGAGCGCCAGCCTTCCGTGAAGGGCTCCTTCATGTAAGGCGCCATCTCTTCCGTGGTGCGCAGGGTCATGGCCTCGGGCTTGGGCGTGGTGCCGGCCGGATAGGACTCCAGATACTCGTCGATGAGCATGACCAGGTACTTCATGATGCACAGCAGCGGCCGCTTGGCCTTGAGCAGCGTCGCTCTGGTGGGGTGCCCCACAACGCCCTCGGGCGTGGCATAGATCTCCATGGCGGAATGCCCCTCGCCCTCGCTCCAGCGGGACGGACGGCGGTAGCTGTCCACAGAGTTGTCGAAATGGCCGCCGTCCTCTTTCATCAGGCTCATGGGATCGGTGTCCACGGCGTAGTCCATGTTGACCATGTTGGGGAACAGGTACAGGCCGCAGGAGGTCTCCGCCTCATCGGCATGGGTGAACGGGGTGTCGTAGATGCCGCCGTCGCGCTTGATGGCGAACATTTCGCGGACTGCGCGGTGCCAGTCGATGGCACGGAAAATGCCGGGCAGCTGGTAAGTCTTGCAGAAGCGCTGGAGCGCGGATTCGATGACCCAGAACTGGCCATGGTTGTTGATGATAATCTGCTTGCGGTAGCCGTCGTTCCACAGGCCCAGCATCACATCCTCCAGCTGGCCGATCACGATATCCTCATGGACAACCACGGTGCCGGGCATGCCCATATGGTGCAGGGGATGGCAGCCGTACATCAGCGGAGGCAGGGCGATGCCGGTGGCGTAGCCCTTCTTGGCGGTGTAGCGGCGGACGCCTTCGCAGATGCAGGTGACAAAGAAGGTATCCATGGCGCTGACGGTATGGTCGCCGTGCATTTCGGTGCAGCCCACGGGAATCAGGACCACGTCGTTCTTTTTCTTCTCTTCCTTCAGATCCTTGCGGATGGTGGTCTGGATATACATGCCGGGCGCTCCGAACTGGGGCTCGCAGGGGAATCCGAATTCGGCCAGCATTGCATCCAGCTGCTCCTCCGTTGCGTCGAAGATCTCGCGCTTCATGCGGCCAACCTTGGTATCCTCGAAGCTCATTTTGCCGTCCTTGCTATAAATCAAACCGGGAACGTCGTTCAGTGCCATTGAAAATTTCCTCCTTTAATATTGTCTTGGTTTTGGATGGTTTTTTTATTTGCATTGCGGCGGGTTTGCCGCACAATACACAGTCCGCCATGCAGCGGCGTCCGTCCGGGCCCTTCGGCCCGCCTCCGTCTCTAGAGTAACGAATTCGCCGCACGGGAGCAATCTCCCATACTTCCATCTTTTTTGCTCAAATTCTTCTTTTGCCGCAAGTGCAATTTCAGCAAGCAAATCCAAATCCGGGCAAACTCAGTTCATGGTGATCACTACTTTGATCACGCCGTCGGCGCGGCTGGTGAACAAATCCAGCGCTTCCTGGAACCGCTCCAGCGGGAAGTGATGCGTAATCATCCGCTCGGCCTGAATCAGCCCGGCGCTCATCATCGCCAGGGCGCGG
>JAHZEF010000059.1:10904-13910 GCA_019422005.1 Clostridiales bacterium | reverse complement strand
GTTGGCGGCCAGAACCAGCATGTGCGCGGCCTGTTTGGTATACAGTTCCCCCTCGCCGTCCACCAGCAGGACGGCGACCGACCCGCGGAGCAGATCGGGGGCGGCGCGCAGCTGCCGCACCAGACGGCAGAAGCCTTCCTCCAGGCCCAGGACACCGAGGGAGACCGCAAAGACAAGCCGGCGGTTCTGCATGGGAGGCAGCGCCGCGCCGCCCGGCGTCACCATCTGACAGGCGCCAGCCTGCCGTGCCTGCCGGTGGAAATGACCAAAAGCTCATCCGTCATATTGAAACTCCTTCAGTTTCTGGTGGGCACAGCGGATCCGCTCAAACAGCGCCGGATGGAGCGGCTGGCGGAACAGCTCCGGCCCGAAGCGCGTCATGCGGCTCCGGCAGCCGAAATATGCCCCGTCCATGGGGACTGCGCCGCAGTGCCATTGGCCGGTGATGGTACGGAGAATGCTGATGGCGGCGGAGGAAAGGCCGGGGGCGATATAAGGTTTGAAGCCCAGTTCCCGGACTGCAAGGTTTGCTGTGACGGTATCCGCCGTCAGGGAGCGGGAGAGCGCGTCGTCATAGCGCTCCCCGGGGGCGTTGGCAACGATCAGATCCTGACCGTGCGGCCCGAAGACGGCGCCGGTGCGGAAATCGATTGCACGCCGCCCGGCGTAATAGCGGGCGCGCGCTTCCATCACGCCCAGGCCGTAGCCCTGAACCTGTTCCGGGAGCAGGCCGGAGAAATCCATTTGGCCGGCCTCATTTCGCTGGCTGTCAAGAAACACGGCGCGGGCCAGATGATCCACCGGGTCGGAAATCTGACAGAACAGGCCGCTGAAATGGGCACGGCGCGCCTGCGCGGCATATGCGCGCAGCAGATCCCGGTTGGCGCTGTATTGGGCCATCCGCACATCCTGTACCCCGCTGCCCACCGGGGGGACGCCTTTGGTTGCCGTGAACAGGAATACGTCGCAGTCAAACAGCGTGTCGGGAGAGCGGATGACGATGTCCGGCATACGGCGCCCGTCCTCCGTGGGCAGCACCTGGTTCAGTTCCAGCGCATACCGCCGGCAGAGTGGCTCGTAAAAATCATAGATCCCGATTTCAGCGATGCAGGAGCCCAGCAGCGTAAGGCCGGTCAGAACAGTACCGCCCACGTCTCCCAGGCCGGCCAGCGTCAGCCGCAGCCCATCGGTTTTGGGATGCAGGAACCGGTCCAGCACCTGGAAGCAGCGGGTGAAGGCGGTGTTGAGGACGCAGGCGCCGTCTCTGCGGAGAATGGCGTCCGCCGCAGCGTCCAGCGCGCCCTCCGCCGCCGGGAGCAGGAGAGAGGGGCCCTCAGGCTCCAGAACCTCTGCAGGCGTATGGGCCGCATAGATGCCGCGGGTGGCCAGCGGGTCGCGCTCCACCAGGAAGACCAGCGGGGAAAACGGCCCGGCTGCCGGTTCCGCGCCGTCCGGCAGGCGGCCGCCGAGGGGATAGTAGCAGATCCCGTTCTGCTGATAGCAGAAGCTCATTGGAAATCCTCCTCCTTGCAGATGCGCCGCATCATGGCAATGTCGTCATCCACATAGGATGAGGCCGGCATGCTGAGATTATACTGCAGATGACGGCCCTTGTCCGGAATCCGCGGGCGGAACAGGGCTTCAGCCAGCCGCTTGAGTGTGAGCGAGGCGGAAAAGACCGCCTGATGACGGCGTTCCAGGACGGCGAGGATCTGGCGGGCATTGGTCAGCGCCGTCATGGACAGAATGCGCAGATCGTGCTCGGAAACGCCGCGGAGGTATTCCGGATATTCATAGGGCAGAATCAGGTTGATGGAGGAGAGCATGCCCTCGTTCAGCCTTTGGCCGCCGGTGCTGTCGCCGCCCAGGAAGGGGTAAAGCAGGCTTTCCGTAAACCAGTAGGAGAGGTTGGGGATGAAGTATTCGCATTCCACCCGCCGGCCCTGAAGCTGCATGAGATCCTTGCCGCGGCCGGACATGATGCCCACAATGATGCGGTCGATCTCAACTGTCTCCTCCTTGAAAATCGGGTCCAGCTTCTCCATGCGGTATCCCTTGTGCAGCAGGTCGTCCACCAGGAGCACCGGGCGGCGGAAGGATTTGATGGTTCGGACCTGATTGTGCAGGGGGGAATAGCCGGGATATTCGGTGATGGTGAAGTGCCGCAGATCCTCCTGATACACCTTGTCGGCGTGGAGCGTCTTGGTCACCGTATTGGGGACGATTTCGCCGGAAAGGATTTTGCCGTAGGGGACGCACATATAGGGGCCCAGGCGGCGCGTACCGTCGGGCACGTCCAGAACGCCGTTGCAGGCCTGTACCTTGGTCAGAAGAGCCTGGTTCAGGATTTCCGCGTCAAAGCTCAGCACCAGCCTGCCCGGGAAGAGGTTTGCCAGGGCCAGGCGCATGCGCGGCCGTGTGGCGAGAACTGCGCTGCGGACGGCCGGGTCGTCGTGATGCGGATCCTTGATGCGCAGGAAAACGTCCTGGATGAACGCCAGCGGCATGCGCATATCCACCACCTGAACGTCCGGGCTGCTGGGGACTGCCAGAAAACCGAGTTCCGGCAGGATGGGGCCGAGCAGGTCTTCGCCGGACGGGCAGTGGTACAGCGCATAGGTGTGGTCGTCCAGCAGGCTCCGGACCAGCAGCTCATTGACCAGTGCGCGGCACAGATCCAGGTTGCGCCCGGTATCGTGAGCCAGATCCACCATCAGCACGCGGCCGGAGGTGTGCTGCCGGACATAGCTGGCCGATTCCAGGGAACCGAGCGCGTCGTACAGCTCTGCTGCGCGGACCGTATGTCCCAGCGCCCAGCCGCGCAGCCGCCCGGTGGTGCGGGACCGCAGCATGACCGTATAGGCCTCTGCAGGCTCCGGCAGGCTGCTGGAACGGGACAGCTCCCGTATTTCCCGGCGGAGCGCCTGGGGGATTCCGCGGCACCATTCAAAGTACAGCTCCTGCGGCGCAAGGATATTTTTGAACTGCGGGGCGCGCAGATACAGG
>JAHZEF010000059.1:9513-10894 GCA_019422005.1 Clostridiales bacterium | reverse complement strand
TCATAGATATAACTCTGCACCATGGGATCGACCAGCATGGAAATATCCATGTTTTTATCCACGTACTCGCGGATCCGTGTGGAACTGACCGTTTCATAGTATGCCGGCAGGGAGAGCAGGGTCAGCTTGCCGCGGATGATCTCGGAAATCGGGCGGAGGCCGTTCTGGGCGCTCTCGGACTCATCGCGGCAGAAGATCACGTGGTTGTAGTCGGCGGCAGATCCGGGTTCCAGGGAGCGATATGCCGAGGCATTGCGGATCACATCGCTCCCGGCCACCAGATAGAGCTCCTGCTCCGGGAAAAGGCCGGCCAGATGCGCCAGATCTTCCGGCATTGCGATATTGACGGGGACGTCGTCAGGGAATACGTAGACGTCCAGCTGGTCGGCGGCCGACATGGAAGCGATCTGCCGCCGCTGAAGCTTGGGCAGGGTACGCTTGCTCCAGGAGAATTCGTCGATGGCCAGATAAACGTCGAATCCCAGCGAGTGGATTTCCTCCACAATGCGCTTGTGGCCGGAGGAAAACGGGTCGAAGGTGCCGGGGAAAAAGGCGACGGGCCGCAGCGGCGGGAAGGGAAAGGCGCCCAGTTCCACCTGGCACAGCACCAGAAAGCGATAGAGGTGGTTTAGAATGGCGGCCTGCGTAAAGAAGGTCAGCTGTCCGGAGCGGGGCTCTGAAAGCAGTGTCAGCAGCTTTTTTCCAATGCGCAGAAAATAACCGCGGCGGATATCGAGCGGCAGACGGGTACCGCTCAGCACATCGCAGCAGAGAACGGAAAGCGCCGTTTGATGGATGGTGTTGTCGTAGTGGGCCACGCCGGTCAGCAGCAGGCCGAAAACCCGCGTAACCAGCGGGTCGTCGGCCCTGCCGGAGCAGGCCAGGTCTGAGAGGATCACGCCCAGCGTCAGCAGGGCGGCGCGGGCCGAGGAGACGTTGGAGGCCCGTACAAAGTCCTCGAGGAAGACAAGGCCCTCCTCAAATTCCTTGACCGGCAGCCGGCACAGCAGCGCCCCCAGATACTGGGGGATGTAGCGGGACACCTCCTCCTGGCCGGTCTCCAGCTCCCGAATCAGACCCACGACGATTTCGTTCTGCTGATCCATGGTCAGATAGCCTGCGATATTCAGGAGCCCCCTGCCGGCCCGCTCACGGACCGGCAGATGTTCGCTGACCGAGAGCAGATTGGAGAGATGCATGGCGGTGTGAAACGCATTCTGGGGATTCTGCGCGACGTCGTCGCACAGCAGGTCGATGTGGGTGATCTTGACGCTCCAGTGCACTGCGTTTTTCAGATTTGCCAGGTAAAGCTGTGAGACCGGAACGGTCAATTCAGCCGTTCTGGGATGTCCCATGGCCGTCCAAAGGCGGCAGGTCAGAT
>JAHZEF010000059.1:4483-9503 GCA_019422005.1 Clostridiales bacterium | reverse complement strand
AGATACCGCACCGCGCTTTCTCCGCTGCCGTCCAGGGCCGGAAGGCTGTTCTGAATCCGCAGCGCGGCCTCCTGCCCGCCGGCAGGCAGAAGGCGTTCCATACACAGCAGCACTGCGATCTGGAGACGGAGCTCCGCATTCGGCAGCATGGCGCCGATGCAGTCCAGGCAACGCAGAAGCTGCTCCGCCTGCAGCAGATGGACCGGGACATGCAGCAGCGTGTCCACCAGGACGAACCGGTCGGGCTCGGCGGCATTCCAGAGCTGCTGGAGGATCGGCAGCAGATAATGCGGCGCTTCCTCCTCTGCGCAGGTTTCAAAAAGGCTTTCAGCAATGGTTTTGATGGAATTAGAGATGCGCATGGCGTGCTTGGCGGTGATCTTGTGGTCGGGGTGCAGGCAAGTTTCCAGGTAGTCGCTCCATAGATCCACAGATTCGCTCAGAAATGCCAGCAGCGTCGGCGCCATGGCCTCGTGGGGGGCATTGGAGGGGACCTCCTTGCGGTACCGCGGGCCGCTGTTGGCGAGAATTTTTCCCATCAGGCGGCCTGCCCTGCGGCGGACGTCCCCCTGATGGTGCATCAGAAGCTCATAGAGGAAAGCCAGCACAAGGCGCTTGTTTGCGCCGGTCATATAGGTGTGATATTCTGAAAACAGATGCAGGTAGGTTCGGATCCGGTTGAGGTTTTTCTCGCTGCGGGCTGCCTCCAGAAGCTGTTCGAAAGAAGCGTCCACGGTAATGGTATGCATCAGGCTGACGTTGTTGGAAAACGTCAGATTGCAGATGGCATCGAGCGCCTGCGGCAGCGTCAGCAGCGCCGCGTCCGGCCGGGACGGCGGCGGCGCATATGACCGGTCCGGGCAGATCCCACGGCTGCTCAGAAAGCGTTCAAAATCGCGCAGTTTGCAGTAAACGGTTTGGTATCTCCGCTGCTTTTCCGGCGTCATATTGTAGAGCTTGGAGAAGATCATATCATAGGACTGCGCCAGGGAGTAAATACGCACGGTCTCGCGGCCGTTTTCCCGGACGCCGCGGACGCGGAAATCTGCATAGATGAGAATCAGGGACTCCAGCGGCAGGTTTTCAAATTCAAGATCCCAGGTGGAATGGTTGGCTGCCACGTGGGCGATGCTGGGGCAGCCATGGTCTGTCAGCCACTGCCAGGTATAATAGTAGTGCAGGTAGGGAATTCGGCTGGCGTCTTCTCCGCGGCAGCCGAACTTCCCGATATCGTGGCTCAGCGCCGAAGCGCTGACCAGGGCGACGTCCACGGGAAGGCCGGCTGCGGCCGCCTGACGGGCGGTGGCCAGCGCAATGTGATGCACGCCGATGGTGTGGGAGGCGGGATCAAAGGGCATGATCTCCCTGCCGATCCGCATCAGCGCGAGAACATGGGACGAAGCGAACGCGTCTGTGAAGCGGCTGTATTCGCGGCGGATCCGGCTGGAAGAGCGTTCCCGGTCGGTCAGCGCCGGCACGTCGGTCAGCCGGTCCGCCGGGCAGCGGGAGGACTCCTGCGCGAGCAGCCAGTCCAGAACGGACAGATAAAACCAGCAGGCCTGACTGCATCCGCGGGAGTCAGCCGGACGGAGGGGGTCGCAGAACAGGCCCGCGGCCAGATAACCGTACAGATAAGGCAGCCAGCCGCCCTCCGGCTCTGCACAGAACCGGTCCATCACCGGGCGGCACAGCCGAAGGACATCTGTACAGCAGATGCGGCCTGCAGGCGCATAGGCCTCCAGCGCTTCCGGGAATCCGGCCTCGCGGGCGGCAGAACGCAGAAGCTTTTGAGAGACGGCGGGTTTTTGCTCCGGAGCGCCGTACAGCGCTTCCAGAAATACTTTCCATTTTGCGGCGACGGGTACAGCCATGGGAGGCCTCCTTCAGAAAGAGAATGAAACCGCTGCGGCGGCAGGCGGAGCCGCATGCACAGGCGGGCGATATTCCTGATTATTATAACATCCTGTCAAGCGCCCTACAACAGTCTGCGGAAGAAATATGCGCCGGGCTTCCCGATACAAAACCCCGCCGCGGAGAAGCCATGCCATCCGCGGCGGGGGAGATTCAGCTGTTACAGGTCGTTGGCAATCAGGTCATCCAGGCTTTCGCGCCGGACCGCCACGTAAGGCCCCTCCGGGCCGAGCATGAGGATGGGCGGGCGCGGGATCCGGTTGTAATTGGAGGCCATGGAATAGTTGTAAGCGCCGGTGGTCAGCACCGCCAGAAGATCGCCGCGGCGCGGCTCCGGCAGCAAAACGCCTTCCTGAAGAAGATCGCCGCTCTCACAGCACCGGCCCGCCACAGTGCAGCGGAACTGCGGGGGTTCGTTCATACGGTTGGCCAATACCACGGTGTAGGGGGACTGGTAAAGCGCATACCGGGGGTTGTCCGTCATGCCGCCGTCCACAGAGACGTAGTTTTTGCAGCCGGGAATCCGCTTGATCGCGCCCACTGTGTAGAGCGTGATGCAGGAGTCCGCCACCAGGCTGCGGCCCGGCTCCAGCAGGATCAGGGGACGGGCGACCCCGAGCTCCTCACAGAGCCTAGCGGTCAGACGGCCGATTTTCCGGATGGTTCCGGCATAGTCCACAGCCGGATCTTCTGCGGTATAGGGGACGGCCATGCCGCCGCCCAGGCTCAGTATGGGGGCATGAAAACCGTGCCGCCGCTCCATGTCGGCCAGAAAGCGGAGCATCAGCGCCGCTGCGTCGCAGAACGGCGTGGGATCGAAAATCTGGGAACCGATGTGACAATGATAACCGCACAGCTCCACATGGGGGCTGGCCAGCGCGCGCAAAACCAGCTGCTCTGCCTGCCCGGTCTCAATGGCTGCGCCGAACTTGGAATCAATCCGGCCGGTGTTGATTTTTTCGTGGGTGTGCGGATCGATGCCGGGCGTCAGACGCAGGAGAACCCTCTGCCGGATCCCCTGCCGTGCGGCCTCCGCGTCGATGGCGTCCAGCTCGTCCGCATGATCGCAGACGAAATATCCGATCCGGCGCTCCATGGCGAAGCGGATATCGGCGTCGGTTTTGTTGTTGCCGTGAAAATAGACGCGCTCCATGGGGAAGCCGGCCTTGGCGGCGGTATACAGCTCTCCGCAGGACACCACATCCACGCCGAGCCCCTCCTGCGCCGCAATCTCATAGAGGCGCCTGAAGCAGAGCGCCTTGCTGGCATAGAGCGGGATGGAGCCGGCCGGGAAATCGGCGGCCATAGCCTCCCGGTAGAGCCGGCACCGGCCGCGCAGCCGGTGTTCATCCAGCACCATCAGGGGTGTTCCGTACTGAGCGGCCAGCTCTGCGGTGTCATAGCCGGCGATGGTCAGATGCCCCAGCGCGTTGACGGCCAGATTGTCGTAGAGCATGTCAGGCCTCCCGGACAAATTCATGGTAGATGGCCTGTAAAGCGGCGGTGTAATCGCTTTCATGGACGCCGACGATGATATTGTTTTCTCCGGAGCCCTGGTCAATCATCCGGATGTTGATATCCCGGTCGGCGATGGCAGTCAGCACGCGGCCGGCGGTTCCCTTGGAGCGGACCATGCCGCGGCCCACGATGGCGATCAGAGCGATGGAATCTTCAATGGTGACGGAATCGGCGTTGGCGTCCCGGAAAATACGGCCGATCAGCGCATCTTTGCAGTCGGCAATGGCGGCGGTCGCCACCACCACAGACATGGTGTCGATGCCGGTGGGGATGTGCTCGAAGGAGATGCGGAAATCCTCCAATACGCCCAGCACCTTGCGGCCAAACCCGACCTCGGTGTTCATGCGGTCCTTTTCAATGGTGATGGAGGAAAAGCCCTTGCGGCCGGCCACGCCGGTGATTACCGTATCCATGGGCATCCGGTCGGAATTGGGGACGATCATGGTCCCGGGATCTGCGGGGATGTTGGTATTGCGGATATTGATGGGAATACAGGCTTCACGAACCGGGAAGATGGCCTCTTCGTGCATGACGGTGGCGCCCATATAGGCCAGTTCACGCAGCTCCCGGTAGGTGATTTCCTGGATTACCTTCGGGTTCTCCACGATACGGGGATCGGCCATACGCATCCCGGAGCCACCGGGCCAGGTTTCGTGGACCGACGCTTCCGCGGCCCGGGCCACAATGGCGCCGGTGATGTCGGAACCGCCGCGGGGGAAGGTTTTGATGGTGCCGTTGGGCATGGAGCCGTAAAAGCCGGGAATGACCGCGTATTCCACGTCGGCCAGCAGAGCAGACAGCGCTTTGTAGGTATGCTTGTCGTCGAAGGTGCCGTCTTCATTGAAGAAGATCCCCGCTTCCGCGTCAATGAAGGGGAAGCCCAGATAGTTGGCCAGAATCAGGGAGCCGAGGTATTCGCCGCGGCTGGCAACGTAGTCCTTGCCGGCATGATGCTCGATCGCCATGCGGATTTTTTGAAATTCCGGCTCCAGGGAGAAGTTCAGCCCCAGGTCGGCAATAATGCCGTTGTAGCGGTCTTCGATCAGCCGGAACGCCTCGTCGATATCCTGCTTCTGCGCGGCCAGGTCAAAGCATTGATAGAGCATGTCGGTGACCTTGATATCGTCGGAGAAGCGTTTTCCCGGGGCGGAAGCCACCACGTAGCGGCGTTGGGGATCGGCCTGGATAATGGCTGCAACCTTGCGGTATTGGGCGGCGTCTGCCAGTGAGCTTCCGCCGAATTTCAGCACTTTCGTCTGCATGGGTAAAACTCCTTCTGTATATTGTTTCATAAATGGGGCGCCGCGGCGGCAGCTGCCGGCCTACAGCATATGCGCCAGCAGCTCGTCGCGGGACAGCGGGGAAAGGTCGGCGGGGGCAATATCGAAGATGGTCCGGCACCCCTTGACGCCGCGGTCTTTCATCCTCCGGACAGCACGGGCGCACGCAACCAGGACCGAGGCGGTAAACTGCGGGTTGGAGTCCAGCGTCAGACGGTATTCAATGGTCTGGCGGCACTCCCGTTCCCAGCCGGTCACGCCGCTGCGGATTACGCTGCCGCCGTGGGGAAGCCCGGAGTGATCCCGCCGCA
>JAHZEF010000059.1:1179-4473 GCA_019422005.1 Clostridiales bacterium | reverse complement strand
GTGTCATATTCGGAGAAATAATTCGGCATGGTTTTGATGGCGGTTTCGATGGCCGCTTTGTCTGCGCCCTCCTCCGCCACAACGTAGCACAGACGGGTGTGTTTCTCCCGGGTGGTCAGCTCGGGATTCTCTCCGCGGCGCACCCGCTCCAGCGCCTCCGGCACCGGAATGGTGTACTGCCGGGCGTCCACGACGCCGGGAATTCTGCGGACGGCGTCGGAATGCCCCTGGCTGACGCCCTTCCCCCAGAAGGTATAGTCGCGCCCCTCCGGCAGAATCGCAGAGGCGTACAGACGGTTTACGGAAAACAGACCCGGATCCCAGCCGGCCGAGATCAGGGCGATCTTGCCGGCCGCCTGCGCCGCTGCGTCGACTGCGGCAAAATGGGCGGGAATTCTGGCATGGGTGTCAAAGCTGTCGATGACGTTAAACTGTGCGGCGAATTCCGGAGTCATGGCCGGAAGATCGGTGGCGCTGCCGCCGCAGAGGATCAGCACGTCGATCTGCTCCCGCATGGCGGACGCCTCCGACACAGGGAGAACCGGGACGCCGGGCGTGAGAATCTGTACGGTTTTGGGATCGCGGCGGGTGAAAACGGCCGCCAGCGTCATATCCGGATTTTGGGCGAC
Source organism: Clostridiales bacterium (assembly GCA_019422005.1). Lineage (GTDB taxonomy): Bacteria > Bacillota > Clostridia > Oscillospirales > Oscillospiraceae > Avoscillospira_A. The sequence goes on along the minus strand of JAHZEF010000059.1, from coordinate 3,844 downwards.
GGCGCATTCCACGCCCCGGGCCAGATTGCCGTATCCCATGATTGCAAGCTTTGTCATAAAGTATCCGTCCTTTCTTCCTGTGCCACAATGTCGTTCATATCATACAGGCCGGGGGCCCGGCCCAGCAGGAAGGCGGCGGCGGCCAGCGCACCTTCTGCAAAAAGGGAGCGGTCCTGCGCCTCATGCTTCAGCGTAATGATTTGCGTGCCCGTATTGACAATGACCTCGTGGATCCCGACCGTATTTCCCATGCGCAGGGAATGGATCCCGATTTCCTGCCGGGTGCGCATGCCGTTTTCATGACGCCCCACCAACAGCACAGATTCCGGCCGGACTTCCTGGACAGCACGGCCCAGCATCAGGGCCGTACCGCTGGGAACGTCCAGCTTTTGATTGTGATGCTGCTCGACGATCTCAATATCGGCGTCGGGGAACATGCCTGCGGTGATCCGGGCCAGCCTGGTCAGCAGTGCGATGCCCAGCGACATGTTGCCCGAATAGAACACCGGAATGGATTCGGCCGCCCTGCGGATCATGGCGGTTTCCTCTTCCGTCTGACCGGTGGTGGCGATGACCAGGGGCAGCCGCCGCGCGGCGGCAAAAGCGGTCAGCGCCTCAGTACCGGTGTGGTGGGAGAAGTCGATCAGGCAGTCTGCCTCCCCGGTAAAAGCGTCCAGAGAGGGCAGGAAGCCGTCTTCCCGGACGAAGGCGTCCACCGCCCCCGCCAGCTCACTGTGCCGGCTGCCGCCGGCAATCATGGAACACAGCGCCCGGCCCATCCGGCCGCCGGCCCCGTTGACCAGAATTTTCATATCCGGCGCCTCCTCAGACGTGAATGCCGACATTCCGCATACGCTGCAGAAGCTCTTCGCGGTGGGCGTCTTCCATGGGGGTCAGGGGCAGGCGCAGATGGTCCTCACAAAAGCCCATGGCAGCCATGGCGGCCTTGACGGGGATGGGGTTGACTTCGCAGAACAGGGAACGGATCAGCGGCAGGTATTTGGTCTGCAGCGCCATGGCGCCGGCGACGTCGCCGGCAAAGAATTTCCGGCACAGCTCCGCGGTCTCCCGGGGCGCCACATTGGACAGCACGGAGATCACGCCCTTGCCGCCGCAGGCCAGGATGGGGACGATCTCGTCGTCGTTGCCGGAATAAAGATCCAGCTGATCCCCCACCAGAGCGGCGGTTTCCACAATTTTGGAAATGTTGCCGTTGGCCTCCTTGATGCCGGCGATCATGGGATGCCGGGCCAGCTCTGCATAGGTGGAGGGCTCAATGTTGACGCCGGTGCGGGAGGGGACGTTGTACAGGATCAGCGGCTTGGTGGAGGCGTCTGCAATCGCGCTGTACATGGCGACCAGCCCCTTCTGGGTGGCCTTGTTGTAGTAGGGGGTGACGACCAGCATGGCGTCGCAGCCGATGGAACAGGCGTACCGGGTCAGTTCCACGGCATAGGATGTGTCGTTGGAGCCGGTGCCTGCAATGATGGGAACCCGGCCCGCGGCGGTTTCCACCGCGCACTGCAGGGCGCTGCGGTGCTCGGCGTCGGACAGCGTGGACCCTTCGCCCGTGGTACCGCAGATCACCAGGGCGTCCACGCCTTCTTCGATCTGCCAGTTGATGAGTTTGCGAAATGCGGTGAAGTCAATTCCGTCGGCGGTGGTAGGGGTGATGAGGGCGGTGGCGACGCCCTGGAATACGCTTTTCTGTCTCATGTGAAACGCTCCTTACCTATAAAATTTGAAATTCAAATTTCTGCAATTACATGACGACAAATCCAATAAAAAATAGCCGATGCTAACATCGGCTATCAAAATTCCGCAAGAACGCTCCGCCGCCGCCGTACGCTTCCGCACAACAGAGGGAGGACTCCCCGAATTGTGATAGCACTCCGCATAGCACTTCGCAAATGCGACAGTCAGACAACTGTTCGTGTATCTGCCCAGGAAAGCCTTTCGCCTCGGCCCCCTTCGGCGACGATCCCTTTCCGCTGCGCCACAGCCCTGCGAAGGCCTCCCGGCGGAGCGTACTGATGATGCGACGCGCCTCTATCATCCATTGCAGTATTGAACTGGTTGCAGTTTAGCATAAGTGTCAAAAGCTGTCAATAGCTTTTGTGCAGATTGAAAGAAGTTTTTTCGTTTTGGTGAAATCTGCATGAAAAGAACCATTGACTTTTGCCAATCGATGCATTAGACTAAGCACAATATCATACGGAACCGGCGATGAAAAGGAGAGTACGCCCTGCTGCGCGGCAAAGAGAGCTTCGGTTGGTGGAAAGAAGCCCGGCGGGCCCGGCGGAACATGGCCTTGGAGCGTTGTACCGACTTCCCGGCGGGAACAGGCTACAATGGGGGCGCCCATTACAGCGCCAGGGCATCGGGAGCCGGTGCCCGCAGAGTTCTGCGCCGCAGGGCGCAGGAGAAACAAGGTGGTACCACGGAGCGGCTGCTCGCGTCCTTGCAAGGCAGGGAGGCGGGCGTTTTTTATTGTATGCCGCCGCGGCCTGTCCGTATGCAAAACTGAAAATACAGGCGCAGATCCGCGCCCAAAACAGGAGGCAACCGAAATGAAGCAGTATCAGTTGGAAACCCGCTGTGTGCAGGGCGGCTATCATCCCGGGAACGGGGAGCCGCGGGAAATCCCCATCATTCAGAGTACGAC
>JAHZEF010000059.1:0-1169 GCA_019422005.1 Clostridiales bacterium | reverse complement strand
GAGGACATGGGGAGGCTGTTTGACCTGGAAGCGTCGGGATACTTCTATTCCCGGCTGCAGAATCCGACGTGCGACTATGTGGCGGCGAAGATCTGCGAGCTGGAGGGCGGCTCCGCGGCGATGCTGACCGGTTCCGGACAGGCGGCCAACTTCTACGCCGTGTTCAACATCGCCTCCTGCGGCGACCATGTAGTCGCCTCTTCCTCCATCTACGGCGGGACGTTCAACCTGTTTGCCGTCACCATGAAAAAGATGGGCGTGGAGTTTACCTTCGTCAGCCCCGACTGCAGCGAAGCGGAGCTGGACGCCGCATTCCGTCCCAATACGAAGGCCGTGTTCGGCGAAGCCATTGCAAATCCGGCCCTTGCCGTTCTGGACATTGAAAAGTTTGCCGCCGCAGCCCATGCGCACGGGGTGCCTCTGATCGTGGACAACACCTTCGCGACGCCGGTCAACTGCCGCCCTCTGGAGTGGGGGGCCGATATTGTGACACACTCCACTACGAAATATATGGACGGCCATGCGTCCGCCATCGGCGGCTGCATTGTGGACGGCGGACGGTTTGACTGGATGGCCCATGCGGATAAGTTCCCGGGGCTCTGTACGCCCGACGAAAGCTACCACGGCATTGTATATGCCCGGCGTTTTGGCCGGGAGGGGGCGTTTATCCAGAAGGCGACGGCGCAGCTGATGCGGGATTTCGGTTCGGTTCAGTCGCCTCAGAGCGCATATCTTCTGAACCTGGGCCTGGAGAGCCTGCACGTGCGAATGCAGCGGCACTGTGAAAATGCCCAGGCCGTCGCCGAATTCCTGGACGGCCATGCGAAGGTTTCCTGGGTCAGCTACTGCGGCCTGCCGGGCGACAGGTATTACGCGCTGGCGCAGAAATATCTGCCCAACGGGTCCTGCGGCGTGGTCAGCTTCGGCGTCAGGGGCGGCCGGAGCGCCGCCGAAGCCTTCATGAAGCATTTGAAGCTTGCGTCCATTGCCACGCATGTGGCGGACGCCCGTACCTGCTGCCTGCATCCGGCCAGCTCCACGCACCGGCAGATGAGCGATCAGGAGCTGGCAGCCGCTGGCGTCGGCCCTGATCTGGTGCGTCTGTCCGTTGGCCTGGAAAACAGCAGCGACTTAATCGCGGACATCGACCAGGCGCTGGCGCAAATTTG
>JAHZEF010000058.1:10336-13972 GCA_019422005.1 Clostridiales bacterium | reverse complement strand
GCCCTGATACAGCGCCGGCATCAGCCCCAGATTGGCCCCCACCTCCTGGCCCAGGCCCGGGGCGCTGAGCCGGTACGCGCACCGCGCCACACACGCTTCCGTACCGCAGATGTAGCCGCCCACAGGCGCAAGCCCGCCGCCGGGATTTTTGATCAGGCTCCCCACCGTCAGATCCGCCCCCACATCAGAGGGCTCCCGGAGTTCCACAAATTCGCCGTAGCAGTTGTCCACCATGCAGATGACGTCCGGCTTGCACGCCTTGCAGAACGCAATCAACCGCCCAATCTGCTCCACAGAGAAGGACGGGCGCGTCGCATATCCTTTGGATCTCTGAATCGTCACCAGCTTCGTCTTCGGCCCGATGGCCCGCCGGATCGCATCATAGTCAAAGGTCCCGTCCGCCAGCAGATCCACCTGGCGGTAGGAGACGCCGTATTCCCTGAGGGAGCACTGGGAGGGGCGGATGCCGATCACTTCCTCCAGCGTATCATAGGGGCGGCCCACCGGGGAAAGCAGCTCATCCCCGGGCAGCAGGTTCGCCGACAGCGCCACCGCCAGGGCATGGGTCCCGCAGGTAATCTGCGGCCGCACCAGCGCCGCTTCGGTATGGAAGCAGGCGGCATACACCTTTTCCAGTGTTGTGCGGCCCACGTCGTCATATCCATAGCCTGTAGTGGCTGCAAAACAGGCGGCGCCCACCCGGTTTTCCTGCATGGCATGCAGGACTTTGGCCTGATTGTATTCCGCCACCCGGTCAATTTCCAGAAACCGCTCCCGCAGCGTCTCCAGAATCCGCTCGCCATATTGATAGACCCGGCGCTCAACCCCGAGTTCACAGTACATCTGTTCCAAGTTCACAGTTCCGATTCCCCTTTGCTCAGATTTCCCAAAATTCTTTCGGCGACGTCCTTGAGCACATCCGGCTTGGAAATTACAAGGCCGTTCTCCGGATCCACCAGCACCAGAAGCGTGTCGCCCGGCCGGATTCCCAGTTGATCGCGCGCCTCCTTGGGAATCACAATCTGCCCCTTTTCGCCAACCTTCGCCGTACCCGCAATCTGGCTGGCCCTTGCCTTTCCCAGCAAATGCTTTCCCGCCGGCATACAGCTCCCTCCCTTTTCCTACTTTTCATACTTGTATAACTTACATGGGATCTCCCGGCTTGTCAAGTCCGAATCCGGCAAAATTTGCGCCGGCAAAGCAAAACGCCGCGGCATGCGAAAACGCACGCCGCGGCGCGGCAGGCCTCCCAACCTGCCCTGTATATTCCAAAAATCACCCTTCGCCGCTCACAGCTCCAGCGCGGCCAGCGCCGCCGTTGAACCGTCGGCGGCGGCAGTCGTCAGCTGACGCACCCGCTTGGTCCGGCAGTCTCCGGCGGCAAACACGCCGGGAACCGCAGTTCTGCAGTCCTCCCCTGCCACCAGATATCCCTCGGCGTCCAGCTCCAGTACGTCCGCAAACGCGCCGTTGCCGGGGATCTGCCCCACGCAGACAAACAGCCCGTCCGCCCGCAGGGGCCGGGTTTGACCCTGCGGCTGATGAACCAGCACGCTCCCCAATATGGCAGGGTCTGCAGGGTCCGCCAGCAAGGCAGCCACCGTGCTGTCCAGATGCAGCGTCACATTGGGCAGCTTCCGCACCCGCTCCGCCAGCCGCTGTTCCCCCCGGAACTCGCGCCGGCGATGGATCAGGTGTACTTCCCGGCAGAGCCCCGCCAGCAGCTCCGCGCTCTGCAGGGCCGTGCTGCCGCCCCCCACCAGGGCCACAGTCTTCCCTTTGTAAAAAGCTCCGTCGCAGACCGCACAGTAGGAAACGCCGGCCAGCGTGTCTTCACCGGGCACACCCAGGCGTCGGTGCTTCACGCCGGTGGCCACAATGACGGCCGGCGCGCGATGCTCGCCGCGGTCTGTGATCACCGTATGCGGCGCGCCCGGGACCAGCCGTTCCGCCGTTTCCAGCTCCAGTTCCACGCCCAGCGCCTCCGCCTGTGCAAACAGACGGTCGGAGAATTCCGCGCCGGATACCGCCGCCACGCCGGGATAGTTCTCCACCCGCGGCGAATAGGCAATCTGGCCGCCGACCGTCTCCCGCTCCAGCACCAAGACCGACTTTCCGGCCCTGGCCGCATAGAGAGCCGCTGTGAGGCCGGCGCAGCCGGCCCCTATCACAATGACATCCCGCGTCATGCTTTCACAGCGCTTTCTGCAAACTTCCTGATGGCGCCTGCGCCGGCATACGCCCGGTTTTCCCCGTCTGACGCGGCGATCAGCGTCGGCGCCTGCCGAACCCCGAATCTGGCGGCCAGTTCCGGCTGTTCCTCGGCGTCAACACACTGGTACGAGATGCCGGCGCCGTCCAGATAGCGCCTCGCCAGCCGACAGTTGGGACAGGTTTTCGTGGTAAACAGGAGCGCGCCTTCCGCCGCCGGCGCGGCGTCCTCCGCGGCGTCTGCCGCCTGCCGCACGCCCCGGTGCAGCAGCCTGGACGTCCCGATCACATAGAGCTTGCGCTCTTTGAACTCCTCGGCCTTTCCCTCGTTCCAGTTCTGTACCGGCCGGTAATAACCGGTGATCCGGCTGTACACCTCGGTCTTTTCTCCGCACTCCGGGCAGACATACTGCTCGCCGCTGAGATACCCGTGGTTCTTGCAGATGGAATAGGTGGGGGACATGGTGTAATAGGGCAGCCTGTAGTTTTCCGCAATGGTTCTGACCAGGTTGGCCGCCGCTTTCCAGTCCGGCAGCTTCTCTCCCAGGAAGGCATGAAACACCGTGCCGGAGGTATAGAGCGTCTGCAGCTCGTCCTGAATGTCCAGCGCCGAGAAAATATCGTCGGTGTAACCCACCGGCAAGTGGGAGGAATTGGTATAATACGGCGTTTTCCCCCGTTCGGAAGCTGTGATGATATCCGGATACCGCTCCACATCATGCTTGGCCAGCCGGTAGGTGGTGGACTCGGCGGGCGTGGCCTCCAGATTGTAGAGGTCGCCATACTGCTCCTGATAATCGCTCAGACGCCCGCGCATATGGTTGAGCACATCCTTGGTGAATGCCTGGGCCTTTTCATGGGTCAGGTCTTCACGGATCCACGCCGCATTCAGGCAGGCCTCGTTCATGCCGATCAGCCCGATGGTGGAGAAGTGATTTTCAAAGGTGCCCAGATAATGCCTGGTATAGGGGTAAAGCCCCTCGTTGAGCAGCCTGGTAATCACGGTGCGCTTGATTTTCAAACTCCTGGCCGCCACGTCCATCATGTGATCCAGGCGGTGATAGAACTCCTCCTCTGTTTTGGAGAGGTAGGCAATCCGCGGGATGTTGATGGTCACGACGCCCACGCTGCCCGTGGATTCGCCGGAGCCGAAAAAGCCGCCGGATTTTTTGCGCAGCTCACGCAGATCCAGCCGCAGGCGGCAGCACATGGACCGCACGTCGCTGGGCTCCATATCGGAATTGATATAGTTGGAAAAATACGGCGTGCCATACCGGGCCGTCATCTCAAAGAGCAGGCGGTTGTTTTCCGTGTCAGACCAGTCGAAGTCCCGGGTGATGGAATAGGTGGGAATGGGATATTGGAATCCGCGCCCGTTGGCGTCGCCCTCGATCATAATCTCGATAAACGCCTTGTTGACCATGT
>JAHZEF010000058.1:9381-10326 GCA_019422005.1 Clostridiales bacterium | reverse complement strand
CAGTCGCCGTAGGTGAAATCCATCTCCTTGCCGCCGACGATGGCCGGGAGGTCCTGCAGGTCCTTCGGCACGGTCCAGTCCAGCGTGATGTTGGAAAACGGCGCCTGCGTGCCCCAGCGGGACGGCGTGTTGACGCCGTAGACAAACGACTGAACGCACTGCTTGACTTCCTTCTGGCTCAGGTTGTCCACCTTGACAAAGGGGGCGAGATAGGTATCAAAGGAGGAAAACGCCTGGGCACCGGCCCACTCGTTCTGCATGATGCCGAGGAAATTCACCATCTGGTTGCAGAGTGTGGAGAGATGGCTGGCCGGAGACGAGGTGATCTTGCCGGGGACGCCGCCCAGCCCCTCCTGAATCAGCTGCTTCAGGCTCCAGCCGGCGCAATAGCCGGTGAGCATGGAGAGGTCGTGGATGTGAAGGTCCGCATTGCGGTGCGCGCCGGCGATCTCCTCGTCGTAAATCTCAGACAGCCAGTAATTGGCCGTGATTGCGCCGGAATTGGAGAGGATCAGGCCGCCGACGGAATAGGTGACGGTGGAATTCTCCTTGACGCGCCAGTCCGTAATATTGACATAGCTGTTGACAATCTCTTTGTAGTCGAGAATGGTGGACTTCATGTTGCGCATCTTTTCGCGCTGCTTCCGGTAGAGAATATAGCACTTGGCCACATCGGTATAGCCGGCCGCCTGCAGGACAGACTCCACGCTGTCCTGGATTTCCTCGACATTGATCCTGCCGTCCTTAACCTTTTTTTCGTAATCCGCTGTAACGCGCAGCGCCAGCAGATCGATGATATCCGTATTATACTGACGGCCCAGCGCCTCGAACGCCTTGGTAATGGCGACGCTGATCTTCGAAATATCGAATGGGACAACCTGCCCGTCCCGCTTAATGACCTGATACATACATCTCTCTCCGTTCTGTTCATCTGCGGTCCCCATC
>JAHZEF010000058.1:0-9348 GCA_019422005.1 Clostridiales bacterium | reverse complement strand
GACCAAGAATCAATTGGCATTGTGTCACATATATTGGTCTGTTTTTTGTCACAAACACAATATATTGTGTAAATCCCATTGTCCGCCATATCCATCCGGCCGCTGCCGTCCCGCTCAGACGCCGCGCAGCCGGACGCAGGGCAGCGTTTCCGCCACAGTTTCCCGGAGCGCCTCCATTTCCGCCGCGTCATAGCCGGAGAGCCCCGGACGGATCAGGTCGCCGCTGTCCAGAAAGCTTTGCAGGAAATACCGCCCGGCCCCCGCGATCCATTCCGCCAGCTGCCGCAGCCGCTGCCCGCTGTGCAGCTGCCGCACCACCGTAGTCCGGAACTCGTACTCCACCTTCCCGGACAGCAGATACCGGATGCTTTCGTCAACCGGCGCCGTATCATATCCGTCAATGCCCACGGTTTCGCCGTAGGCCGCCGGGCAATTCTTCACATCCATGGCCACGTAGTCCACCAGCCCGGCCTCCACCACCGCGATCAGGCGGTCCGGCAGCGCGCCGTTGGTATCCAGTTTGACCGCATACCCCAGCTCCCGGATCCTCCTGAGGAACGCCTCCGCATCGGGCTGCAGGAGCGGCTCGCCCCCGGTCAGGCATACGCCCTGCAGCACGCCCCGGCGGCGGCGCAGAAACGCCAGCGCCTCCTCAGCCTCCAGCGCCGGCTCCGGCCGCAGGACCAGGGAGGCGTTGTGGCAGAACGGGCACCGGTAATTGCAGCCTGCGGCAAACAGCGTGCACGCCAGTTTTTCCGGATAATCCAAAAGCGTCAGTTTCTGCATCCCGCCCAGCCGCATATGACCGCCTCCCGTTTCCTTTCGCCGCCGCAGCCTCCTGCATCCATGTGTGCCGGACGGCGCCAATCAGCCGTTTATTGCTTATTATTATATTCCCCCAATCTCCGGGCAGCAAGATGCAAACCTGCCGAAAGCGTGCCGTGTTTTTCTCCAAATGGGCAAACTATTCACAGAAAGTTTAAAAATTCTCCATAAAAAACGGTTGAAAAGACAGATTTTGGCCGTTATAGTACCATACACTATGAAAAAGGGGCGATGGATTTTGGAACTCCTGTTCAACGGGCGGATTCTGACAATGGAGGGCGGCGTGCGCGCCTCAGCCATCCTGACGCACGAAGGGCGCATTCTCGCCGTCGGGGAATCGGAGGCGCTGGCCGGGAAGGCCGGCGCCGACTGCCGCCGGACGGATCTCCGCGGCGCGGCGGTCCTGCCCGGCTTCATTGACGGGCACAGCCATCTTGTTCAGTTTGCAAACAGCCTCCGCTTTGTTTCCCTGGCCGGCTGCACTTCCTTCTCCCAGATCCAGGAAGCGCTGGCGCAGCGGCTTATGCCCGGGAAACCCTCCGCAGAGGACTGGATTGTCGGCTTCGGCTACGATCACAACCGCCTGGATGAAGCGGGCCATCCGGACCGTTTCACGCTGGACGAGGTATCGTCCGTTCGTCCGATCCTGATCAGCCATGCATCCGGCCACATGGGCTGCGCCAACTCCGCAGCGCTTTCCGCCGCCGGGATCGGGCCGGGCACTCCCGATCCCGATGGCGGGCGAATCGGCCGCCATCACGACGGTACGCCCAGCGGGTATCTGGAGGAAAACGCATTTATGGCGCTGGCCGCCGTCGTTCCGCAGCCCTCCCGGGAACAGATGCTGCGCCATCTGGATGAGGCCCAGAAGCGCTATCTCTCCTATGGCGTCACCACCGCCCAGGAAGGGCTGATGAAGCAGCCCGAATTCGAACTTCTGGACGATGCGGCCGAACGCGGCCGGCTGAAGCTGGATGTGGTCGGCTACGCCGATATCCGGGACAGCGCTTCCCTGCTCCGGCAGCACCCGGACCGCTTCTCCTATCGCGCCCGCTTCCGCCTGGGCGGTTACAAGCTGTTTCTCGACGGCAGCCCGCAGGGACGCACCGCCTGGCTCACCGCCCCCTACCTGCCGTCCGGCGATCAGGATGAAACCTACTGCGGTTACCCGATCTATACCGACGAACAGGTCCGCGCCTTTGTGGCGGCGGCCGCATCAGAGGGACGGCAGCTGCTGACACACTGCAACGGCGACGCCGCCATTGATCAGCTGCTTTCCGCCTATGAAGCGCCCTCCCTGCATCGCGACGTAGTGATCCATGCCCAGCTGATGCGCCGCGGCCAGCTGCCGCGCCTCAGGGAACTGGGGCTGATGCCCAGCTATTTCGTCGCCCATACCTGGTACTGGGGCGACACCCATCTGCGGAACCTGGGCACAGACCGGGCAAAACGGATCAGCCCGCTGGCCTCCACCGCCGCGCTGGGCATTCCCTTCACGCTTCACCAGGACACGCCGGTCCTGCCTCCGGACATGCTCCAAACCGTATGGTGCGCAGCCCGGCGGATCACCAGCGGCGGCGTCCTTCTGGCAGACGATGAGCGCATTTCTCCGGAAGCCGCCCTGCAGGCCATAACGCTGTGGGGCGCCCGTCAATATTCCGAGGAGGATACCAAGGGCTCCCTGGTTCCCGGCAAGCGTGCCGATCTGGTGATCCTGGACCGCGATCCGACGGCAGTCCCCACAGACGAAATCCCTGCAATCTCAATCCTGGCCACTGTGAAAGACGGCGAAGCCGTATACCGCCGTCCGCCGCATCCCGCCAATTGAAGCCCCAATCAGGCCGCCGCTGAGAAAGGAAGCCGGTACCATGGCCAAACGCATCCTCCAATACGGCTTCGCCGCCGTACTGTTGTACCTGATCTATGCAGTCTGCACGGGCGTGCTGCCCTATCTCCATCAAAAAACGGTGTCCGGCTCCTTTGCGGACTCAGCAGCCGGTACGGACTATTACGGCAGCACGCCCTGTGCCGACCGGGTCGCCCTGGTGGAAGAGCCCCTGGAAAGCCTCGGTGCCCGGATCCATCTGCTGGATGAAGCCCGGGAAACCATCGATCTCTCCTACTACGCCATGCATATGGGCCCGTCCACCGATTTGTTTCTGGGCGCCATCCTCCGCGCCGCAGACCGGGGCGTGCAGGTGCGGATCCTGGTGGACGGCATGTCCGGCGGCCTGACCTGGGCCAACCGGGACTACGCCGCCGCGCTGGGCGCGCATCCCAACATTCAGCTGAAGCTTTACAATCCGCCCAATCCGCTGAAGCCCTGGACCTATAACGGCAGGCTGCACGACAAGTACCTCATCATCGACAACCGCCTGCTTCTGCTGGGCGGCCGGAATATCGGCGACAAGTACTTCAATCCGGAAGGGTTTGAGAAAAACCTCTCCATCGACCGCGACGTGCTGGTCTACAACACCCAGTGGCAGACCGGCAGCCGCGAAAGCGTGCTCTTTGACGTGCGCGCCTATCTGGACACGCTGTGGAACAGCCGGGACGTGCGGGCCCCCTTCCAGCGGGATACGCCGCGCGGCGCAGTCAAGCGCGCCGCCCTGCGGAACCTGCTGGATACAGCCAGAGCCGAGTACCCCGCCCTGTTCGATCACAGCGGCGACGATTATACCGCCCGGACCTTTCCGGCCAACCGCATCACTTTTTTACATAACGACACTCAGATCGGCCCAAAAGAGCCCAGGGTCGGCTATGTATTGGGACAGCTGCTGCGCGGGGCCCGCCAGTCCGTCTTCCTGCAGTCGCCCTACGTGGTGCTGGATTCCGCGCTGGAAACGCTGCTGACCGAACTGGGACAGATGGGAATCGAGTATCAGATTCTGACCAATTCCCTGGCTTCCTCCCCCAATCTGCCGGCTTTCGCGACATATCTGGGAGACCGGGAGGAAATTCTCTCCACCGGCGCGCAGGTCTGGGAGTACCAGAGCCGCCACGCCATCCACGCCAAAACATATGTGATTGACGGGCGCATGACCGTGATCGGCTCGTACAATCTGGATCCGCGCAGCGCATACATCGATACGGAGCTGATGCTGGCCATCGACAGCAGGGATTTTGCCGCCCATCTCCGGCAGGTGCAGGCCGGCTATCAGGCGCAGTCCCTGGAGCTGGGCGCCGACGGCGCTTACCTGCCGGGCCAGGGGCCTGCAGAGGTTCCGGTCTCCCGGCTCAAGCGCGGCGCAGTCGGTGCGCTCAGCCTGCCCGTCCGTCTGTTCAAGTACCTGGTCTGAGGGCTTCACTGCAGCCTTCCGGCCGGCGCCTTCTTACGGAAACCGCCGCAAATCCGGTTGGATTTGCGGCGGTTCTTCAGTTTGCCAGGAATACGCGGGTCAGCCGTACGCCTGCCCGGCAGGCGGCGCGGCACGCCCGGCCCCCCGCAGGCCGTTCTTCGGCCGCCCGGTGCACCGTCCCCCGGAGCTCCACCTCCGGCAGCGCCGGTACGCCCCCCGCCGCAGCCGGAAACAGGATCCGTCCCTGCAGGCAGCCGCCCGGCCCCAGACGCGCATCCCCCCGCAGGGCAATCCGTCCCCGCCGCGCCGTGCTTCCCCAGTACAGAACCGCCTGCAGGCGTTCCACATGGACAGCCGACGCGCCGGTATTTTCTGCAAGAAAGGACACGGCTGCGCGGCCGTCTTCCATCAGACGGAATTCACCCCAGGTCCAGCGCAGTTCCTCCGAACAGGAAATCCGCATTCCCGGATCCGCGCCGGCATCAGAAACCTGTGCCATCCCGGCCAGGCACAGGAGCATGGCGCTCAGGAGCATCACCCCGCCCCAGCAGGCCGGCCCGCCCCTTCTGTTTGCGCGTCCTTGCAGCCACTCCATGGAATTCACCTCAAAATATTGTGTCTATTTTTGTATTATACTCAAATAATTGAGCATAGTCAAGAACAGGTGTCGTGATATGGTGTGTTTGTCCCCAAGGAGGCGCGGCAATGATATCCTACGAACCGTTCTACCAGACGCTCAGGGAAAAGAAAATCACCGAGTATCAGCTGATCTTCAAGCACGGCTTTTCCTCTTATATCCTCCATCGGATGAAGCATGGCGAAACCATCACGCTCAAAACCCTGGACACGCTGTGCTTCATTCTCGACTGCCAGGTATCAGACATTATCCGCTACGTGCCGGACAGCTGAACAGCGCGATCTGCTGTGCAAATTTCACGGAAACTTTCAGCCTGCCGCCTGCAGAATGTGCGGAAACTTCCAAAATTGCGCCGCAGCCGCCAAAGCGCTTGACAACCGGCGGAACCGGGATTAGAATAGCAGCATAAGCGATGATGAAGACGGCGATGCCTTTCTTTCGCACAGAGAGCCGGCGGTTGGTGCAAGACGGCGGAAAGAACGGCAAAGAACGCCCATCCCTTCTGAGCTGAAGATGCGAACGCCCAGGCAAGTAGTGTCTTCCGAGAACCGCAGCGTGAGTGCGAAAGGATTGTCAGATCCTATGAGGTGGCGTCCGGCAATAGCCCATGGCGCAATTTGAGTGGTACCGCGGAATGAGTTTGTTCCGTCTCAAAGTTTTTGGCTTTGAGGCGGTTTTTTTGTATCCTCCTCAAGGCGCAGTCTCAATCTATCATGAAGAAACAGGAGGAAATAACCATGGAAAACAGCACCGTATCCACCCAACTGCTGGAGGTCGCATCCCGCATCGCGGAGATGCGCGCGATCAGCGGCTATTCCGTGGCGGAAATGGCGGAGAAAACCGACACCACTGTGGAACAGTACCGCAGCTACGAGGCCGGCAAGGTGGATTTGCCCTTTTCTTTCGTCCATAAATGCGCCCTGGCCTTCGGTCTCGGCATCACGGATCTGCTGGAGGGCCAGAGTGCCAAGCTGACCAGCTACACCGTCACCCGGAAGGGGCAGGGCATCACCACCGCCGATGAGGACGGCATCCTGATCCAGAACATCGCCCCCTTGTTCAAGGGCCGTCTGGCCGATCCCTATTACGCCCGCTACGAGTATTCCGCGGCGCAGCAGTCCCAGCCCATCGCCACCACCACCCATAAGGGGCATGAGTTCGATCTGGTTTTGGAAGGCTCCCTCCGCGTCCGGATCGGCGACCACGAGGAAGTGCTCCATGCGGGCGACAGCATCTACTATAAGTCCTCCCGCCCCCACGGCATGATCGCCGTGGACGGCAAAGACTGCACCTTCCTGGCCATGATTATGAACGGCGACAGCGACGAGGAGAAGTCCCTGCCCTACTTTGCCCCCAGCGCGCCCGACCGGAAGCTGCCGCTTCTGTGCGAGGAGTTCATCAAGACCACCGAGGATGAACACGGCGCGCTGCAAAAGATTGAATTCGTCAACGACGACCGCTACAACTTCGCATTCGACACCGTGGACGCGCTGGGCCGCGCCTATCCCGACAAGCTGGCCATGCTCCACATTGATACCGACATGACCGAGCGCCGCTTCACCTTCCGCGACATCAAGGAGGCCTCCAGCCAGGCAGCCAACTATTTCAAGAGCCTGGGCATCAAGCGCGGCGACCGCGTCATGCTGGTGCTCAAGCGCCACTATCAGTTCTGGTTTGCCATCCTGGGCCTGCACAAGCTGGGCGCCATCGCCATCCCGGCCACCGATCAGCTTCAGGCGCACGACTACACCTACCGCTTTGAAGCCGCCGGCGTTACGGCCATCGTAGCCACCGCCACCGGCCATACTGCCGGCGAGGTGGAAAAGGCCGAGCAGGAATGCCCCACCCTCACCACCAAGATCCTTGTGGGCGGCAGCCGCGAAGGCTGGCATGACTTCGACGCGGAGTACGGCCTGTTCTCCCGCCGCTTTGTCCGGGAAGCAGACGCGCCCTGCGGCGACGACCCCATGCTCATGTTCTTCACCTCCGGCACCACCGGCTATCCCAAGATCGCATCCCACAGCTATAAATACGTGCTGGGGCATTTCATCACCGCCAAATACTGGCACTGTGTCCGCCGGGACGGCCTGCATCTGACCATCTCCGACACCGGCTGGGGGAAAGCCCTGTGGGGTAAGCTCTACGGCCAGTGGCTGTGCGAAGGCGCGGTGTTCGTCTACGACTTTGACCGGTTCGACGCCAATGTAATCCTCCCCATGTTCGCCAGGTACAATATCACCACCTTCTGCGCCCCGCCCACCATGTACCGCATGATGATCAAGCAGGATCTGAGCCATTTCGATCTGAGTTCCATCCAGCATGCCACCACCGCCGGCGAGGCCTTGAACCCGGCTGTGTTTGAGCAGTTCTACAAGGCCACGGGCCTCCAGATCATGGAGGGCTTCGGACAGACGGAAACCACATTGACCATCGGCACGCTGACGGGGACGCAGCCCCGTCTGGGTTCCATGGGCAAGCCCATCTGCGCCTACGATATCGACATCCTCAACGCCGACGGCGAGAGCTGCGCCGTGGGTGAAAACGGCGAAATCGTAGTCCGCACTGCCGAGCGTGTGCCCAACGGCCTGTTCCAGGGGTACTACCGCGATGCGGAGCGGACCCGCGACGTCTGGCACGACGGGTACTATCATACCGGCGACGTGGCCTGGCGCGACGAGGACGGCTACTTCTGGTATGTGGGCCGCGCCGACGACGTTATCAAATCCTCCGGCTACCGGATCGGGCCGTTCGAAATCGAGTCGGTCATCATGGAGCTGCCCTATGTCCTCGAGTGCGGCGTGTCCGCCGCGCCCGATGAGGTCCGCGGCCAGGTGGTCAAGGCCTCCATCGTGCTGACCAAAGGCACAGAGGGCACGGAAGCGCTGAAAAAGGAAATCCAGAATTATGTCAAGCAGCGCACCGCCCCCTATAAATACCCCCGCATCGTGGTCTTCCGCGAGGAACTCCCCAAGACCATCAGCGGCAAGATCCAGCGCAACAAGCTGTAATCCCTGCGCCGGAGCGGCGGCCGCCGCTCCGGCAGCCCGGGACGGAACGCAGCCGTTCCCGGAAAAAAGCACTTGACCTTTCCCAGGATGATATGGTAAGATGGTGCCAGTTGAATAGCGGCTTCCCGCCGCGTGAAAGACTGTGACGGAGAGGGCTTCGGGAATGTTTTCCAGAGAACCGGCGGTTGGTGCGAGCCGGAAAAACGGAACCGGAAGTTTGTAGCTCCTGAGTTGGAAGGAAGAAACCGTTTTCGGGAGTAGAACCTTCCCGTGACTGCCGCGTCAGAGCATAGGGCTTGCTGGAGCCTGATGAGTGGCGCCGTCCCGGCGCAATTTGAGTGGTACCGCGGGTTATTGGATAACTCGTCTCAAAGATTACCGTATCTTTGGGGCGAGTTTTGTTTTTGCTCCAGGGATCATCAAGGAGGAATTGCTTGTGAAACAGAGAACAACCCCGGGCCTGGACATGAAGCTGCAGGAAATGTCCGGCCGGATCCGGGAACTGCGTGAAATCGTCGGGTTGACGCAGGAGGAGATGGCGCGCCTGACGGACGTCACCCTCGCAGAATATCAGCGCTGCGAAGCCGGTGAAAGCGACCTGAACTTCGCGTTCATCTATCGCTGCGCCCAGGCCTTCGGCGTGGATGTGACAGATATCATCGAGGGCTCCAGCCCGCGCCTTTCCAACTATACGCTGACCCGCGCCGGGGAAGGGCAGCACATTGAGCACGCCCACGGCATGACCTACTTCAATATGGCCGCACGCTTTAAAAAACGTGTGGCGGAGCCGCTTTACGTGGTGGCTGAATACAGTGCCGAAGCGCAGCTCCGCCCCATTGAATGTACCACGCACGAAGGCCAGGAGTGCGACATCGTGATCTCCGGCCAGCTGAAGGTGCAGGTGGGGGAGCACATTGAAATCCTCAATCCCGGCGACACCATTTATTACAATTCCACCGCCAACCACGGCATGATCGCCACCGGCGGCCAGGACTGTGTGTTCTATGCCATCGTCCTCAACGGCCCGGAGAGCGCCCAGCCTGCGCCCGCCCTGGAAAGGAAGCTGGAACGGAGAACCGGGCCGTCCGCGCAGGCGCGGGAAACCCGGATCTGGGAGAAGTTTATCTCTGTGGACGAAGGGGAGGACGGTTCCCTGCAGAACATCCGGTTCCTCAATCCCGACCAGTTCAACTTTGCCTTCGACATCGTGGACGGCCTGGCCCGCTACAAACCGGAAAAGCTGGCCATGCTCCATGTGGACCGCCGCAGAGAGGAGCGGTATTTCACGTTCCAGGATATGTCCCGGTATTCCAGCCGGGCCGCCAACTATTTCAAGGCGCTGGGCATTAAGCGCGGTGACCGGGTGCTGCTGATCCTCAAGCGGCATTATCAGTTCTGGTTCGCCATTCTCGGCCTGCACAAGCTGGGCGCCGTTGCCCTGCTGGCTTCCAACCAGATGATGACGCACGACCTCGCATACCGCTATGAAGCCGCCGGCATCTCTGCCGTGGTCTGCACCTCCAATGGAGAGGTTTCCCTCCACGCCGAGGAGGCAGCCGCCGGTTTCCCCGGCATGAAG
>JAHZEF010000057.1 GCA_019422005.1 Clostridiales bacterium | reverse complement strand
TCCTCGTCGGAGATAGTGCCCTCCAGCAGATATACCCGGGCGTAGGCCACCAGGGGACGCTCCACACCGGCCATCAGCTGCACGCACTGGGCGCAGGAGTCGGCCCGCTGGTCAAACTGACCCGGCAGAGCCTCCACCGCCAGCACCCGATGGGGCGTTTGGGGCAGAGGGAAGGTTTCGTCATAGACCACGTCCACCGGCGGCTCGGAGAACACCACGTCCCGGGCACGGTCAAAGACCGCCCGGTCGATGTGATCCACATCATAACGGTTGAGAATGCGGATACCTGTCAGGGAGTCAATGCCCAGAAAGGAGCGCAGATCTCCCAGCCGGCTGGCGGCCTCCGGGCTGAGGCCGGGCTGTTTCTCAGAATAAATTCGATATACCACGCTCAGTCCCCCTTCAGCGCCAGCAGGGCGCGCCGGCCGATGTCGGTGCGGCGATAGGCGTTTCCAAAGCGGGTTCGGCCGGCCAGCGCGTAGGCGGCCTCCACGGCTTCGGCCAGGGTCGGTGCAGTGGCTGCTGCGCCCAGCACCCGTCCTCCGGCGGTGCGGAGGGTTCCATCCCCGTCCCGTTTCGCGCCGGCAATGTAAATTTCCTCGTTGGCTCCCGTGGGGGGCAGGGTGATGGGATAGCCGGTCTCGTATTTGCCCGGATAGCCCGCCGAGGCCAGCACCACGCAGCAGGAGGCAGCATCCTTCCAGCGGACGTCCACCTGATCCAGCGTGCCGTCGGCGGCGGCGCGCAGAATGGTGAACAGATCCGTATCCAGCAGCGGCAGCACCGCCTGCGTCTCCGGATCGCCGAAGCGGCAGTTGTACTCGATGACCTTGGGGCCGCCTCTGGTAAGCATCAGCCCGAAGTACAAACAGCCCCGGAAAATCCGCCCCTCTGCCTTCATGGCACGGATGGTGGGCAGGAAAATCTCCTCCATGCACCGTGCGGCAATCTCCGGCGTGTAACAGGGATTCGGCGCTATGGCGCCCATGCCGCCGGTATTGGGGCCGGTGTCCCCGTCCCCGACACGCTTGTGATCCATGGAGGATACCATGGGTACCAGAGTCTCGCCGTCGGTAAAGCTGAGGACGCTGACCTCCGGCCCCTCCAGGAACTCTTCCACAACCACCCGGCTGCCGCTGTCGCCAAAGACCTTGTCCTCCATCATGGAACGGAGGGCAGACCGGGCTTCCCCGCGGGTCCGGGCGATGACCACGCCCTTGCCCAGTGCCAGGCCGTCAGCCTTAATGACTGTGGGAAGCGGGCAGGTGTCTACATAAGAGAGCGCTTCTTCCAGCCCGGTAAACACTTCGTAGGCCGCCGTGGGAATGTGGTATCTGCGCATGAGTTCCTTGGCAAAGACCTTGCTGCTTTCGATCTGGGCAGCTTTGGCCGTGGGGCCGAAGCAGGGGATGCCCACGGCGCTGAGGGCGTCCACCGCACCCAGAGCCAGGGGATCGTCGGGCGCCACCACGGCAAAGCCGATGGCGTGGGCCTGGGCAAAGGAGACAATGCCGTCGATGTCCTTGGCGCTTACCGGCACGCACACGGCGTCACCGTCCATCCCGCCGTTGCCGGGCAGGGCGTAGAGCTCGGTGATTTCGGGATTCTCCCGCAGCTTCCGGATGATTGCGTGTTCGCGGCCGCCGCCGCCAACCACCAATACCTTCATAAATGGTTTACCTCCGAATGGTGAGTAAAGTAGGAGTACAGGGCGCTGCAGCGACCCGGCATGGAAATTCCTGCCAGGCCGTTGGTTGGATGCCATCTCAGTGATGGAACAGGCGCATGCCGGTGAAGCACATGGTCATGCCGTATTTGTTTGCAGTTTCGATCACGTTGTCGTCGCGGATGGATCCGCCGGGCTCGGCCACATACTGGACGCCGCTCTTGCGGGCACGCTCGATGTTGTCGCCGAAGGGGAAGAAGGCGTCGGAGCCGATGGACACGCCGCTTTGAGTAGCGATCCAAGCCTTCTTTTCCTCCCGGGTCAGGACCTCGGGCTTCTCGGTGAACAGCGTCTGCCAGGTGCCGTCGGCCAGCACGTCCTCATACTCGTCGGAGATGTAGACGTCGATGGCGTTGTCCCGCTCGGGACGGCGGACGGTGTCCTTGAAGGGAAGGTTCAGAACCTTGGGGCACTGACGCAGATACCAGTTGTCGGCCTTAGAGCCGGCCAGACGGGTGCAGTGGATGCGGCTCTGCTGGCCGGCGCCCACGCCGATGGCCTGACCGTTTTTCACGTAGCAGACGGAATTGGACTGGGTGTACTTGAGGGTGATGAGGGCCACAATGAGATCGATCCTGGCACTTTCAGGCAGATCCTTGTTCTCGGTGACGATGTTGCCCAGCAGCGCCTCGTCGATCCTGAATTCGTTGCGGCCCTGCTCGAAGGTGATGCCGAACACGTCCTTGTACTCCTGCGGGGCGGGGACGTAGTTCACATCCATCTGAATCACGTTGTAATTGCCCTTTTTCTTGGTCTTGAGGATTTCCAGAGCCTCGTCGGTGTAACCGGGAGCGATAACGCCGTCGGAAACCTCCTCTTTGAGGTACTTGGCCGTGGCGGCGTCGCAGACGTCGGACAGTGCGGCCCAGTCGCCGTAGGAGCAGAGACGGTCGGCGCCGCGGGCGCGGATGTAGGCGCAGGCAATGGGAGAAAGCTCTGCGTCGGGCTCCACAAAGCAGATCTTCTTATCTACGTCGCTCAGGGGAAGACCCACAGCAGCGCCGGCGGGAGAGACGTGCTTGAAGCTGGCGGCAGAGGGCAGGCCCGTGGCCTTCTTCAGCTCAAGAACTAACTGCCAGGAGTTGAACGCGTCCATAAAGTTGATGTAGCCGGGCCTGCCGCCCAGGACCGTGATGGGCAGTTCGCCGTCGCGGACAAAGATCTTCGAGGGCTTCTGGTTGGGGTTACAGCCGTACTTCAGTTCCAATTCCTTCATGTTCTGCATCCTCTCTTCCAATACTCTTTATTCGAACTTGTTGATGATGTGGGTCTGAACGTCTCCGCTCTGAAGATTCACGAAGCGGACAAACAGGGAAATGCGGTTGTCCTCATTGAGGGCGTCCCACAGCTTTCCGGCATACGCGTCGGCGTCGGGGGCGTCGATGGCCACCCGGATGGGTTCTCCGGCAAAGGAGGGCAGCGGATTGCCGTCGCCCTGGTAGGTGCTGAGGAAAGAGCCCACATCGGCTTCGGGGGCGTATTCAAAGAACTGCCGCAGGCAGCTGCCGTCGGGGGCGGCTTTGAGAATGGACAGCACAAAGCTGCCGTCGCCATGCATCAGACCGGAAATCCTGGGGGTGAAGTTGGGCGCGTCCGGCTCAAATTCCCGGGTGCGGAGGGCGGCGGCAAAGGTCTTGCCGTCCTTCAGATAATCCCGGATGGTGTCGGTCTGGTCGCCGTTGGTGACAATGGTCTGATCGCCCAGGGTACGGACCGGATGGTAGATAATGAGGGAAGGGTCTTCCACCCTGGAAGGATCATAGGCTTCCGTGCGGATGCCGTCGTCGGTCAGGGAGAAAATGCGGTTGCGGGAGTTGGCGCTGCGGCCCATAATCCAGTAGGCCATGACGGCGGCGGAGCCGCCGTCGGGCAGGGACTTGGTGCCCAGGACGATGCCGCGGCCGGGATAGGGATTGGACCGCAGCAGCTCATAAAGGTTCTGGTTCATTGGATGTTCCTCCTCACTCCTTGCACAGTTGGGCGGATACTTCTTCGGCAGCCTGAGGCAGCAGGATCCATTCCGCCTGTTCCATCACACGTTTTTGCAGCACTTCGGGGGTATCGCCAGGAAGAATCTCCACCGCCTTCTGGGCGATGATCTTCCCGCCGTCGGGGATTTCGTTGACAAAATGGACCGTTGCGCCGGTAACCTTGACGCCGTAGTCCAACGCCGCCTGATGGACGCGAAGTCCATAGAAGCCTTCGCCGCAGAAGGACGGGATCAGGGACGGGTGGACGTTGAGAATGCGGTTGGGGAAGCGGTCAGTGAACGCCTTCCCCAGAATGCTCATGAATCCAGCCAGAATGATGAGATCGATTCCGGCCTGTTCCAGCGTCTCCGCCAGCGCCTGCTCAAAGGCTTCCTGGGAGCCGCAGCCCTTTTTGGTGAGCACGGCCGTTTCCACGCCGGCGTTGGCAGCCCGCTGGAGCGCGCAGGCGTCGGGATTGTTGGAGACCACCAGCACGATCTTACCGCTGTGGAGAATTCCGCTGCGCTCTGCATCCAGCAGCGCCTGTAAATTGGTGCCGCCGCCGGATACCAGCACAGCGATGCGGGCGCGGCTCACAGGAGCACTCCTTCGCCTTCGACGATCTCGCCCAGCCGGTAGGCCTGCTCGCCGTTGGCATGGAGAATTTCCAGAGCCCGGTCAGCATCGGCGGCGGAGACCACGGCGGCCATGCCCACGCCCATGTTGAAGGTGTTGAACATGTCGCGCTCGGGAATCTTGCCTGTCTTGGCAATCAGGTGGAAAATGGGCAGCACGTCCACATGGTCGATGCGGGCGGCGCAGCCGGATTTGAGGCTGCGGGGAATGTTTTCAAAGAAGCCGCCGCCGGTGATGTGGGACACGGCCTTGACCGTGACCTGCTCCATCAGGGCCAGCATGGGCTTCACATAGATCCTGGTGGGGCACAGCAGGGCTTCGCCCAGACTGCGGCCGTTCAGGTCAGAGAGGGGTGTTTTCAGGTCGGCGTGCTCCACGTCAAAGACCTTGCGCACCAGGGAGAAGCCGTTGGAGTGGACGCCGCTGGAGGGCAGCGCCAGAATCACGTCGCCGGGAGCCATGGTGTTCTTGTCGAGAATCCTGGCCTTGTCCACCACGCCCACGGAGAAACCGGCCAGATCGTATTCATCCTCGGGATAGAAGCCGGGCATCTCGGCGGTTTCGCCGCCGATGAGGGCGGAGCCGGACTGGCAGCAGCCCTCGGCCACGCCGGAGACGATCCGGGCAATGCGCTCGGGGATATTTTTGCCGCAGGCGATGTAATCAAGGAAGAACAGGGGCTTGGCGCCGCAGCAGAGCACGTCGTTGACGCACATGGCCACGCAGTCGATGCCCACGGTGTCGTGCTGATCCATCAGGAAGGCCAGCTTCAGCTTGGTGCCCACGCCGTCGGTGCCGCTGACCAGAACCGGGCGCTCCATGCCCTGGACGTCCAGTTCAAAGAGACCGCCGAAGCCGCCCACGTCGGAGACGACGCCGGAAGTCATGGTGCGGGCGATGTGGGCTTTCATCAGTTCCACGGCGCGATAGCCGGCGGTGATGTCTACGCCGGCGGCGGCGTAGCTGTCTGAACGGGAATTGTTCATTCTGCGTCCTCACTTTCCGAGAGCTTCCGCTCGAACTTGTTCTTTTCGGTATGGGTGGGAATGGGTGCGGGATATTCGCCGCTGAAGCAGCCGGTGCAGTACCCGGTGCAGCGGCCTTCGGCGGCGATCTTCCGGACGCTGTCCACACTCAGGTAACCCAGGGAATCCACGCCGATGATGTCGCGGATCTCGTCGATGGTGTGGCGGCAGGCGATGAGCATGTCCCGGGAGTCGATGTCGGTGCCGAAGTAGCAGGGATTGAGGAACGGCGGCGCGGAGATGCGCATGTGGATCTCCCTGGCGCCGGCATCCCGCACCAGCTTCACGAGACGGGCGGAGGTGGTGCCGCGGACGATGGAGTCGTCGATGAGCACCACCCGCTTGCCCTCCAGCGTGGAGCGGACGGGGTTGAGCTTGATGCGCACCTTGTCTTCCCGGTTGCTCTGGCCGGGCGCGATGAAGGTGCGGCCGATATACTTGTTTTTGATGAGTCCCACGCCGTAGGGGATGCCGGACTGGCGGGCATAACCCACGGCGGCGGCGATGCCCGAATCGGGCACGCCCACCACCACATCTGCCTGGACCGGATGCTCCAGAGCCAGGTAGGAGCCGGCGCGGACGCGGGCAGAGTGAACCGAGCAGCCTTCAATCACCGAGTCGGGACGGGCGAAGTAAATGTATTCAAACACGCACATGGATTCCGGCGCGGTGCCGCAGTGATCCTCGATGGAGCGGACGCCGTCCCGGGTGAACACCACAATTTCCCCGGGTTTCAGATCCCGGATGAAGGCGGCGCCCACCGCGTCCAGGGCGCAGCTTTCCGAGGCCACCACATAGCTGCCGTCGGAGAGCTGGCCGTAGCAGAGGGGGCGGAAGCCATGCTTGTCCCGGGCTGCGATCAGCTTGGAGGGGGACATGATCACCAGCGAGTACGCGCCTTCGATGCGATCCATGGCCCGGTTGACAGCCTGCTCAATGGAGGGGGCCGTCAGCCGTTCCTTGGTGATGATATAGGAGATGACTTCCGTGTCGGAGGTGGTGTGGAAAATGGAACCGGCCAGTTCCAGCTCGCGCCGCAGCTCGGCGGAGTTGGTGATGTTGCCGTTGTGAGCCAGGGCCATGCGGCCCTTGATGTGGTTGACCACAATGGGCTGGGCGTTGGCCCGGTCGCTGCTGCCGGTGGTGCCGTAGCGGACGTGGCCGACGACCATGTTGCCCTCGCCCAGCTCGGAAAGCACCGCGGGCGTGAACACATCGCCCACCAGTCCGGCGTCCTTATAGGCCCGGAACAGGCCGTCGTCGCCGACCACGATGCCGCAGCTCTCCTGGCCGCGGTGCTGCAGGGCGAACAGGCCATAATAAGCCGTGGCGGACAGGCTGCGCTTCTCCGGGGAGCATACGCCGAACACGCCGCACTCTTCGCGGAGCCCTCCCATCACTTGCCCTCGCCGGTCAGGCGGCGCTTCATCTCCTGATAGGCCTCTTCCACGCCGCCCAGATCCCGGCGGAAACGATCCTTGTCCAGCTTTTCGCCGGTGGCACTGTCCCAGAAGCGGCAGGTGTCGGGGCTGATCTCGTCGGCCAGCACGATGGCGCCGTCGGCCAGGCGGCCGAACTCCAGCTTGAAGTCCACCAGCGTCACGTTCCGCTTGGCAAAGTAGGCCTTCAGCAGATCGTTGACCTTCAGGGCCATGGTGCGGATGGTGTTGATCTCTTCCTCCGTGGCCAGCTTCAGGGCCAGGGCATGGCTGGTGTTCAGCAGGGGATCGCCCAGAGCGTCGTTCTTGTAGGAGAACTCAAAGGTGGGCTTTTCAAACACAATGCCTTCCTCCACGCCGTAGCGCTTGGCAAAGGAACCGGCGGAGATGTTGCGGACGATGACTTCCAGCGGAACAGTGGACACCTTCTTTACCACGGTATCCCGGTCAGAAAGTTCTTCCACAAAGTGGGTGGGAACGCCGTTCTGCTCCAGCATCTGCATGAGCAGATTGGACATCTTGTTGTTGATCACGCCCTTGCCGGCGATGGTGCCCTTCTTTTCACCGTTGAACGCCGTGGCGTCGTCCTTGTAGGACACGATCACCAGTGCGGGATCCCCGGTGGCGAATACCTTTTTGGCTTTTCCTTCATACAGCTGCGCGGCCTTTTCCATGGTTCCTGCTCCTCCATTTTATGGTGTCGGAATGTGCGTATGTTACAGGTTGTACGCCGCTTCCACGGCGCGGTTTTTTTCCAGAACCGCCTCTGCGGCGGCTTTGCGGGCGGCCTGCAGCCTGTCCGCCAGAGCCGGCTCGGACAGGGCCAGCATCTCAATAGAAAGCAGCGCGGCATTGACCGCTCCGTCTATGGCCACCGTGGCCACCGGGATACCCGAGGGCATCTGTACCGTCGACAGAAGTGCGTCAATGCCGTCTAGATTGCTGCTTTTGATGGGCAGGCCGATCACCGGCAGCGTGGTGTTTGCCGCCATGGCGCCCGCCAGGTGCGCCGCCTTGCCGGCAGCTGCAATGATCACGCCGATGCCGTTCTCCGCGGCGCTGCGTGCAAAGGCGCCCGCCTGCTCAGGGGTGCGGTGGGCCGAATACACGTGCACCTCGAAGGGCACTCCGTATTCCCGGAGCGTGGAGACCGCTTTGTCCACAATCGGACGGTCGCTGTCGCTGCCCATGACAATTCCGACTTTTTTCATGGTGACTCCTCCTGTTCCATGCCAACAAAGAAAAAACGGACAGTCCTGCCCCATGGCAGGACTGCCCAGACGGTCGGCATTTTCGTCCCGGCTTCTGCTCCCCTGTGGTACTCCACAATCATCCGTCAGTCACAAAAGCCTCTACCGGAATCATACAATGTTTGTCAGGAACTGTCAAGAAGCGGCTTTTAAAACCCTCACAATCCACCGTAGAAAAAAAGGATTTTTCCCGCTTTTCCCTTGTGCAATTTGACTTTTACACTTTGAAAGCCTCCCTGACAAATTTTTAGGAATCTGAATGCCCCGGCGGTATCCCCTCTCAGCCCTGCAGCGCCGCAATCCGCGTCGCGACCGTTTCGCAGAACGTCCGGTCATGCTCTGCAAACAGCATCGTCGGGCGGTATTCCAGGAGCAGCGCTTCCATCTGCATGCGGGAGATTACATCGAAGTAGTTCATCGGTTCGTCCCAGAGGTAAAGGTGCGCCCGCTGGCACAGGCTTCTGGCAATCAGCACCTTCTTTTTCTGTCCCTCGCTGTACTGCTCCAGGTTTTTTTCAAACTGCGCCCGGGGAATCCCCAGTTTGCGCAAAACAGCCCGGCACAGATCCCCGTCCACCCCGCAGGCCTGCAAATACCCGTCCAAGGTTCCGGCCAGATCTTCCGTGTGCTGCGGCACATAGGACACAAGCAGCCGGCCGCTCCTGATCAGCGTCCCGCTGTGGGCAATATCCTGCCCGGCGGCCAGTTTCAGCAGGCTGGACTTTCCGCAGCCATTTCGTCCGGTGAGCGCAATCCGTTCCCCCTGCCGTACCGTCATACAGAACTCCTGTACCACAGCGCGTCCGCCGCAGAAAACGGATACGTCCCGAAATTCCATCAGGCGATCGGCAGGGAACCGCAGCGGCGACAGCTTCAGCGCTTCCTGTTCCTCCGTATCCTTCAGCAGCTTCGCAGCTTCCTCCAGCGCTTCCCGGCGGCGGGAGGCAATCGCTTTGGAGCGCGCCATCATTTTGGCTGATTTGTGGCCGAGATAGCCGCGATCCACCCGCAGCCCTGCGTTTCGCGTGCCGTACTTGGTACGTTCCACGGCGTCCGCCCAGCGGGACGTGCGCTCCGCCGCCTCCGACAGGCGCCCAATCTCTTTCCGGAGGCGCTCCTGCTCTCCCCGTTCGAACTGCTCGCGCAGCAGCGCATTGCGCTGCCAGGAAGAAAAGGTTCCGGCCTGAACCTCCACAGCAGAGCGGTTGATGGATACAATATGATCCACACACCGATCCAGCAGAGCCCGGTCATGGGAGACCAGCAGAAAGCCCCGCTTGCGCCGCAGATACTCCCCCACCGCCTGCCGGGCCGGCAGATCCAGATGATTGGTGGGCTCGTCAATCAGCAGATACCGGTCCTCCCGCAGGAACATGGCCGCCAGCAGCGCCTTGGTCTGCTCCCCTGCAGACAGGGTGGAAAACGGCCGGCGGGCCGTCTCTTCCCCGATCTCCAGCAGAGACAGTTCCCGCAGGGCCTCCCATTCCTGCCGGCCCGGGCACTGCGCCAGAACCGTTTCCAGCGCGCTGCCGCCGCACTCCGTCCGGTACGGAAAATACGCAAATTCCACGCCCGGCGCGGAGATAACGCCGCTGTACGGGCCCAGCCCCTGCAGCAGCTTTAAAAACGTAGTCTTGCCCCGGCCGTTCCGGCCGATCAGGCCCACCTTCCAGCCGGTATCCATCCGGAAGGAAATGTGGGAAAATACAGGCTCACAGCTTCCTTCATAGGTGAAGCTCAGATCCTGCACCATAATCAGTGACATTTGGCACAACCTCCAATCCATACAAAACGAGCTGCAGGAAGTCCTTCCCGCAGCTCCGCATGCACAGCATGCCGTCCCAAGGGCGGCATAGGAGGCAAAATCGGGCAAAAGAGCGCGGCCTTCCTGCAAAAGGCGCACCAAACCAGGCGAACCATCGATC
Organism: Clostridiales bacterium; assembly: GCA_019422005.1. Classification (GTDB taxonomy): domain Bacteria; phylum Bacillota; class Clostridia; order Oscillospirales; family Oscillospiraceae; genus Avoscillospira_A. The sequence goes on along the minus strand of JAHZEF010000057.1, from coordinate 4,004 downwards.
CGCCGACTTCGTTTGGATGCGTGCAATCAGCAGGCAGAACTGCGCATTCTTTCACCTCAAATCTGAACTGGTTTCATTCAGTATAACACCCTGCGCCGGCGGCGTCAAGCGCTACCAGTCCGGCGCCGCGCCCTGACGCAGCGGCAGTTCCGCCAGCGCCGCCTCCGCCAGCGCGTCAAAGTGCCCGGGGTCGGCCGCTTTCCGGAGCTTCTTCGCAAACCCCGCTCCGTCTTCAAGCAGCCGGATCAGATATCTCCAGTGCTCTTTCATCCGCAGCATCGCGTTGCGGCCGCTTCCGAAGGCCAGCCGGTATCCGTCGAACAGCATCCGATGGAAGGACAGCAGCTCCCGCCGCTCCGCCGGCCGGCCGCCGGCAAACCGCCGGGCCAGCGCCGGATCGGCCAGGATGCCCCGCCCCACCATCACGGAACAGGCCGCGGGGTACCGCTCTGCAAGGCTGCGGCAGTCCTCCAGCGTTTTCAGATCCCCGTTGCAGCAGACGGGACATCCGGAGCGCTCCAGCGCCAGCCGGAACGCCTCCGGCCTGGCCGGAAGCCGGTACTGATCCCGCAGCACTCTGGCATGCACGGCCAGCCGCGCCAGCGGATACCGGCCATACAGCTCCAGCAGCGGGCCGAATTCCTCGGGATCCTCCGTTCCCAAACGGGTCTTGATGGAAATCCGCAGCGGCGCTTCAGTAAAAATGCGGTCGAGAAACCGCTCCAGCCGCGGAAGGTCGGCCAGAAACCCCGCGCCTTTTCCCTTGGCCGTCACTGTTCCGGAGGGACAGCCCAGATTCAGGTTGACTTCCCCGTATCCCATCGCCGCCAGTTCCCCGGCCGCCCAAAGGAAATCTTCAGCCGATTTTGTCAGAAGCTGCGGCAGAACCGGAACCCCTTCATTGTGTTCCGGCAGAACCTCCCGCAGCACCCGCCGGGTCAGAACGTGATCCTGAGTGGGAGACCAGAACGGCATCCAGTACAGATCCACGCCGCCGAACAGCCGGCGGTGCACAGCCCGATAAATCGCGTCGGTAGCGCCTTCCATGGGCGCGAGATCAAAGCGCATAACAATTTCTTCCCGTCTCTGCATCAATTTCCCGTAGTATAGCAAATTGCATGGCGTTTGACAATGCCGTGCAGCAAATTTACGGCTGCAGCAGTTCCCGCCGCCGCTGCATCCGGCAGTCGAACAGGCAGAGCAGCAGCACGGCAGCCGTCAGAGCTGCAGCCGCCAACCCTTCGGCGCCCGGCAGAACCAGCAGCCGGCCCAGAGGGTTGCCAAGGAAAAAGGGTTCCGTCAGCAGCAGGCGGGAACAGCCGGTCAGCGCTGCGAACAGCGGAAGCGCTTTGAGCAGCATGGCCACATAGTGGGCGCTGAACCGGGAAAGGAAGCAGGTCAGCCCGGCTGCCGCCAGCGACAGTGCCGACAGCACGCCGCCCAGGGCCAGAAGATACTGCCCATACGTCCAGTCAAACCAGGGGATCCGCAGCGCCCAGACGGAAAATAATCCGCAGTCTTTGAAGGCCAGTACGCCGTTGCAGCCCAGGAAGATCCCTCCGAACACCGCCAGGTTGAGCGCCAGAAGGAAGCAGCCCGACAGCAGCGCCGCAGCCATCTGGACCGTCAGGATCCGCCGTCCCTGCCGGGAGGCCCACTGCAGGCTGCGCATCCGGCTGAGCCGGTCCCGCACCAGTACAGGAGACAGCAGCAGCACGGTGCTCAGCAGCATCCACACCGCCAGTCCGCGGCAATAATTTCCGGTGGCGTCCAGAACGCCGATGGGAAGAAAGCCGTGACGCCACCCGCCCGCCGCCACGCTGTCCGCCCGGGCCAGGGAGAGCCGGCGCAGCTCCGGGGGATCGTCCTCGCCTCTGTAGCCCAGATGCGCCGGGATCCCCGCCTCCTGCTGGGCATACATCCGGAGAAACGTGTCGAGCTCCTGCAGCAGGGCATAGTTGGTGGAACCGGCCGTCTGCTGAATCAGCCGTTCCCGTTCCATATCCACCTGGCCGCCGCTTCGCTCCGCCGCCTGATATGTCTCATCCCGGTATGCCAGATAGCTTTCATAATCCGTGATTCCCGCGCCGGCGCACTCCGGCCTGGCCGCCACCGCCTTCCGGAACGCCTCCGCCGCTTCTTCCCGCTGCAGCTTCAGCCCGGCAAGTTCCGCCGGTTCTATGGTTGGGCCGTACCGGGCAACCCATTCCGCCGCCAGCTCCAGCTGGGCCGCATCATAAATGCCATTGGGGAAATACTGGATTTCGAAGCTGAGAAATGTGTGGTAATAGAGCGCTCCCAGCAGAACCAGCACCGCCAGGATTCCCGGCTGCCAGATCTTCCGGAGCTCCTGCAGCAGCAGTCGCATCAAATCAAATCCTTTCCGGCTCCATGCCGCAGGGCCAGCAGCAGCGCGCCGCCCCACAGCAGCAGATTGAACGCAGTCCCGACCGTCTCATGCCAGGGCAGAACCGCATTGATTCCCAGATCCGTAAACCATCCGCCCTGCCGCAGCCAAAGCAGCACAGGCTGCAGCGTGGCCGCATAATAAAGCGGCCAGAGATCCAGATCCGAACAGGCCAGCGCCGCGGCCGGCATCGCCACGCAAAGCGCCGTCACCGCCAGCGCCGCGGCATAGGTATTCCGCACCAGGGCAGCACAGCAGGAGGCCAGCAGGCTGAATACCGCCGTCAGCGCCAGGCCCAGAAGCAGCGTGGCCGCCAGATATCCGGCCACAGAGAAGCTTGTCCAGGTCAAAAACGGTTTGACCCCAAACACTTCCCGGACGCTGTGGAACTGGCTGGAAACGCTGGCGCTCCACACGCCGCCGTAGTCCCACAGGCAGAAATATACCCCCAGGGTGGGGATCAGAAGCAGCAGCTCCAGCAGAAGGCCCGCCAGCAGCGCCGCCAGCGCCTTCCGGCTCCGGAGCCGCCGTCCGGTCCGGGTGCTGTACACCAGCCCTTCGGTGCGCGCAGCCGTCTCCCGCCCCGGAAGATAGAGGGCCGCCAGCACGGCAAGCAGGCAGGCCTCCGCCTGAACCGCATGCAGCAGCGTGCCGAACAGGAAATCATGGCTCTCGTCCGTCGCCGGCCCGGCATACAGATTCATCGCCGCATTCTCCCGCGCCAGGCGCTCCACCTGCGCCGACAGCCGGCGGTATTTCCCCTCCATCCAGCGCTCCGCCACGGAGTGCTCCAGCAGAATCCCGTAGCGCTGTGCCAGAGCAGCGGTATCATACGTCTCCAAAGGATCCTCCAGCCCGGAGGCTGCAGCCAGCAGCGCATCCCGCTCCGGGCTGTCCGCCCGCTGCCCCAGCGCCCGGAGAAAGCCTTCGTCCACCTGCTGTCCCAGCGCGGCGGCCGTCTCCGACGCAAACCGGAAGGCCGCCCTTCCGTCACCGGAAACAGCCATCAGGAAACCGTTGAAGCCCAGGCACAGCGCCAGAAACACCCAAAGCGCCGGCAGGCGGAACAGCCTGCCCATTTCCCAGCGCAGCAGCCGCATGGCTACGCCCCCTCCCGGTAAATGCACAGGAACGCGTCTTCCAGCCCCGGCTCTGCCGGTACGGCGCCGGCGGGCGGCGTTTCACAGGCGATGCGCTGAACCGTGCCGTATTCCGCCTGACGTTCGCTGAGCAGGAAACCGTCTCCCGGAACCGGCATCCCGAGTGGGATTTCAAAGAGCTTTCCGCGCAGAGACGCGCAGATGTCCGCCGGGCTTTCACAGCAGTAAAGCCGGTGATCCCGGAGCATCACAATCTGGCCTGCAATGGTTTCAATATCGGATACGATGTGCGTGGAGAGAATGACGGTGCGATCGGCGGAAAGCGTGTGAATCAGATTGCGGAAGCGCACCCGTTCCTTTGGATCCAGGCCTGCGGTCGGCTCGTCCAGAATCAGGAGCTTGGGGTTGTTCAGCATGGCCTGGGCAATCCCCACCCGCTGCAGCATACCGCCGGAAAACCGGCGCATTTTCTGATCCCGAACCTCTGTCAGGCCCAC
>JAHZEF010000056.1:12977-13988 GCA_019422005.1 Clostridiales bacterium | reverse complement strand
GTCAGCTGCGCTTTGTGGTGGACGGCCTGGGCGGCCGCGTCAACGGAACGCCCCGTGAAGACGGCTATGATATCACCGTAGCCTCTGAGATCATGGCGGTTCTGTGCCTGGCCTCCGACATCACGGATCTGAAGGCGCGCCTGAGCCGTGTGATTGTGGGGTATACCTATGATGAAAAGCCCGTCACAGCCGGCGATCTGAACGCTGCCGGCGCGATGACGGCCCTGCTGAAGGACGCCCTGAAGCCCAACCTCGTGCAGACTCTGGAGCATACCCCGGCGTTTGTCCACGGCGGCCCCTTCGCCAACATCGCCCATGGCTGCAACTCTGTCACTGCGACAAAGATTGCCATGCGCCTGTCTGATTACACCATCACCGAAGCCGGCTTCGGCGCCGACCTGGGCGCTGAGAAATTCCTGGATATCAAGTGCCGGATGGCCGGCCTGACGCCCTCTGCAGTTGTGATTGTGGCCACAGTCCGCGCGCTGAAGTATAACGGCGGCGTTCCCAAGGCAGATCTGGGCCAGGAGAACCTGGAAGCGCTGGAGAAGGGCCTGCCCAACCTCCTCAAGCATGTCTCCAACATCACCAACGTTTACAAGCTGCCCTGCGTGGTTGCCATCAACCGTTTCCCGCTGGATACCGAGGCCGAACTGAAGCTGGTCGAGGACAAGTGCAGGGAGCTGGGCGTCAATGTGGCCCTGTCCGAGGTTTGGGCCAAGGGCGGCGAAGGCGGCATTGCGCTGGCCAAGGAGGTAATCCGGCTGGTGGAAGAGCCCAACGATTTCACCTTCTCCTACGAGCTGGACGCCTCCATTGAGGATAAGATCACGGCCATCGTGCAGAAGATCTACGGCGGCAAGGATGTGGCCTTCACGCCCAATGCGCAGAAGCAGATCAAGACGCTGACCGAGCTGGGGTACGACAAGATGCCCATCTGCATGGCCAAGACGCAGTACAGCCTGTCCGACGACCCTGCCAAGCTTGGCGCGCCCAAGGACTTCACCGTCA
>JAHZEF010000056.1:10373-12914 GCA_019422005.1 Clostridiales bacterium | reverse complement strand
GCCGGCTTCCTGGTTGCGCTGACCGGCGAAATCATGACCATGCCCGGCCTGCCCAAAGTGCCGGCTGCCGAGCGCATTGACGTGGACGCCACCGGCAAGATTTCCGGCCTGTTCTGAGCCCTGGAATTCGGAGGAAACCATGGAGTTTACCAAAAGAAGCTGTGAGGAATTTGTGGAAGTGCTGGCTTCCAGCGCGCCGGTTCCCGGCGGCGGCGGAGCCGCGGCTCTGGTGGGCGCCATCGGTACGGCGCTGGGCAACATGGTCGGATCCCTCACAGTCGGCAAGAAGAAATATGCCGATGTGGAGGAAGAGATCCCAGATCCGACGCCCTGCAGCGGAAGCTGCTGGATTTGGTGGCGCAGGACGCCGTGTGCTTTGAGCCTCTGGCCCGGGCCTACGGCATCCCCAAGGACGATCCCAACCGGAATCAGATCCTGGAGGACGCCACGCTGGTGGCCTGCTCAGTCCCCATGGAGATTATGGAGACCTGCTGCGAGGCGATCGATGTGATCCGCGTGTTTGCGGAGAAGGGCTCCCGCCTGGCGGTTTCCGATGCGGGCTGCGGCGCAGCTTGCTGCAAGGCCGCCCTGATGAGCGCCAGCCTGAATGTCTTCATCAACACCAAGTCCATGAAAAACCGGGAAAAGGCGGAGGAGCTGAACGCCAGGGCCAACGGGATGCTGGACAAATACTGCGCGCTGGCTGACGAAATTTTTGCAGCCGTCCGTGCCAACTTTTAACGTAAGAGGGAATTGCTGCGGGGCGGCTGCCCCGCAGCCGTTCCTTGATTTTTGGAGGGAAAACAATGGCAAAGCAGCTTTTGGGCAAGGAAGTGACCGCTGCCCTCAACGCCAGACTGCAGGCGCAGGTGGAGGAATTGAAGGCCAGGGGCATTCTCCCTACGCTGGGGATTATCCGCGTGGGAGAGCGGCCCGACGACCTTTCCTATGAGCGGGGCGCCACCAAGCGCGCTGAGCTGATCGGCGTTGCCGTGGAGAAATTTGTCCTGCCTGAAGATGTGACCAAGGAAGCGCTCCTGCAGGTGATCGATGAAATCAATGCCAACGACAAGATTCATGGCGTCCTGATGTTCCGGCCGCTGCCGAAGCATCTGAAGGCGGATCAGGATGAGATTTCCAACCGCTTGGATCCCCGTAAGGATGTGGACGGTATGACGGATATCTCCAATGCCGGCGTGTTTATGGGCAAGAAGGTGGGATTTGCCCCCTGTACGCCTGCCGCATGCATGGAAATTCTGGATTATTACGGCATTGACTGCACCGGCAAGAAAGCCGTTGTAATCGGCCGGAGCCTGGTGGTCGGAAAGCCTGCCGCCATGATGCTGATGGGACGCAACGCCACGGTTACGGTCTGCCATACCCGCACGCAGGATGTTCCGGCGGTTGCCCGGGAGGCGGATATCCTGATCTCCGCGGCCGGCGTGCTGCGGAGCCTGACCAAGGAGTATGTCCGTCCCGGCCAGATTGTCATCGACGTGTCCATCAACTGGGACGAGGCCAAGGGCGGCATCGCCGGCGACGCAGTCTTCGAGGAAGTCGAGCCCATTGTGGATGCGATTACGCCGGTTCCCGGCGGTGTGGGCAGTGTGACGACTTCTGTTCTGATCGGCCATGTTGTGGAGGCGGCCGCCGCCGCGCTGTAATGTTTTCCGCTCCCTGAATTTCAGAAAGGGAAGGGATTCATATGAATTTGTTTACTGCAGCAGAAACAACTGCCAATTACTCCGGCGCCGGCGCTGCAAAGACCAAGCTCCCCGTCTCAAAGATGCTGTTGCTGGGCATTCTGGCGGGCTTCCTGATCGGCATTCCGGCCTGTGTGACCAATATGGCTACATATGGGCTGGATAACAACAGCATGGTCCGCATGATCTCCGGGCTGCTGTTTGCCTTTGGGCTGGGTACGGTGGTGCTGACCGGTGCGGAGCTGTTTACCGGCAATACGCTGATCTCCATCAGCGTGCTGGATCGGAAAGCTTCTCTCGGCGGCATGCTGCGGAACTGGGTTTTTGTGTATATCGGCAACTTTATCGGTTCCATGCTGGTGGCTGTCATCTGCGCCAACTTCGGATGGCTTTCCGCCGGCAGCAATGCACTGGCAGCCGCTTCCATGAAAATAGCGGTGGGAAAGATGACGATGCCGTTTGCCAACGCGTTTTTTATGGGAATCCTCTGCAATGCGCTGGTGACGCTCGGCGTTCTGCTTTCTCTGTCCGGCAAGGACGGCATCAGCCGCTTTGTCGGCGCGTGGGTTCCTGTCATGTTTTTTGTGGTCTGCGGCTTTAACCACTCAATTGCAGATATGACCTACTGTATGCTGGGGCTGTTTGGCAAAAACATTCCTGCCTACGCTGAGGCTGCACAGGCGGCGGGCGTTGCGCTGGAAAACCTGACCTGGGGGAACTATTTCGGGAACAATATGCTGCCTGTCACGCTGGGCAACATTGTCGGCGGCGTGGCCATCGGCTTTACGATGTGGTTTTCGTATCTGCGCAGGAGCGGCAGCAAAAAGTGAAACAAATG
>JAHZEF010000056.1:7105-10363 GCA_019422005.1 Clostridiales bacterium | reverse complement strand
TCATAAAACACGGGAGAGGTCACAATGCTGGATAAAACCATTCCATACAAAAATATTATTATGATGCTGCCGGGCAGCCAGGTGGCGGCCGCCGCCCGGCCGCGCCTGCCGGAGGGGTATGCGTTTCGGCTCTATGTGCCGGGGGATGAGCGGCATTGGGCGAGAATTGAGACGTCTGTGCTGGAATTCGATACGGAGGCGGCCGCCCTGGCGTATTATACTCGCATATTCTTGCCGTACGGGGAGCTGCTGCAGCAGCGCTGTGTATTCGTGACAGATCCGGACGGGCTGCCGGTGGCAACGGCAACCGCGTGGGCGGATGAAGCGCCTGCTGTGGGGCGCCAGGCGATTCTGCACTGGGTTTCCGTGGTTCCGGGGCAGCAGGGGCTGGGGCTGGGGAAAGCCGTGGTTCAGAGAGCGCTGCAGATCTTTTCGGAGCTGGAGCCCGGTGCGGATATCTATCTGCATACGCAGACCTGGAGCCATCCGGCGATCCGGCTGTACCGCCGCCTTGGATTTTCCATGAGGAAGACAGCCGGTACCATTCTGCCGGATGGAGAAACCGGAGGCCGCCGGGTTCCGCCCAATGAGTTCTGCGCGGCCATGGAAGTCCTGCGCGGCGTGCTGGATGAAAAAACGTTCGCAGATCTGCTGGAAAGCGCCCGCTGAGGATTCCTGCCGCCGGTTTTTGCCGGGGTGCGGAGCCCCAGTGCGGGTGGGGAAAAGGGATCCATAAAAACAGGGAGAATGACCAGAAAGCTGCACACCCATAAGGAAGTAATTCAATCTTGTTGCAGGGCGGCATAGTCAAAAGGCTATGCCGTTCTGCTTTTTCCTGGCTGTTCAATAGTCTGCTTGTCCGCGCGGACCTCTTTTCTTTGTCAGTAGATGTTTTGCCGGATTCCCCCTTTATGAGCCGTTCCATTCCTTTCCCGTCCTTTCGTAGTTTGATAGAAGAAAAGTCTCTCAGCAAGCATAGGAAAGGGACACCCTTTCCGTAAAATCACCCGCGTTTGTCCGCGGGCAGCGGACAATTTTTACTTGTACCCTCGCAGGCTTCGCCTGCTGGGACAGTCCCGTGGGAAGTATCCCAAACCCTCTGATTTTCCCCTCACTACTACAACACACAGGGCGATTTTGCCGAAGTTTTGAGAAGAATCTTGCAAAAAAGGTTGAAATTTCTCCATTTTACTCTCTACTGCGGACAGGGCAACGTCGCCTATGTGGAGGCGCTGGAGAACCTGGCCTGGGGGAACTATTTCGTGAACATATGCTGCCTGTCGCGCTAGGCGACATGGTCGGCGGCGCAGCGGTCGGCGTTACCATGTGGTTCTCCTATCTGCGCAGGCCCGCGGGCAAATCTGAAACGTTAAAAAACAGCTTCGGATGATTCCGAAGCTGTTTTTTGTCTAGAAGGTCGTTCCGGCCGGTGGAAGTCCCGCCGCCTCTGCCAGACGGAGAAATCCCACGGAGGCCAGGGTTACGGTGGACTCCACGTGGATGAATCCGGTGACGCCCTGGTCAAAGAGAATGTTTGCTTGGGCGGGAAACTCGTCGTCCCCGTCCCAGAAGAGCACCTGCATGGGAATGCAGGCAAAGGCGTGAAGCAACGCGCCGGAATCGGAATGGGGGAGAGGGGAACCTCCCAAAGCCTGCGCGGCTGTTTGCAATGCGTCCGGCCTGCCGGAGAAAGTGGCGGCCAAAGGCTTGAGAACGCTCCGTTCGAAGGCCGGTGCAAACGGCGCTGCACCCGACACATCCCGGAACGGTACCCATCGGCCCGTCTGCGCCGCGCCTGCCCGGCAGTATCCCAGCAGCGTGTAGATGTTCAGCCTCTCATAGATGGTGGCCGGTTTCCCGTCCAGAGCGGTGATGAGGCCGCTGTCGCGGTCGATGCGAAAGGTGCGGCCGAAGTGTACAATGGTCAGGCTGTCTCCATCGGGCCGCAATTCCGGCAGCAGGGAGAGCAGATGCGCTGTGTCATAGCGTTTCAGCTGCTCCGCCCAGCGGAGACAAAGGGTTTCATAATTGGATCGTTGTTCCATGGCGCCACCTCAGCGGATTTCTTCAGCGATCACGTAATTCACCGGGACGTCGTGCGCGTCGGTTTCCAGATGCTCCAGCACCTGAAAGCCGTAACAGAGTGCCAACAGGGGATGTCCCGGATGTTGCGCAAGCCATTTGTCGTAAAAACCGCCGCCGTAGCCGCAGCGGCGGCCCTGCAGGTCAAAGGCCAGGCCGGGCATCAAAATCAGCGCCGTTTCGTCGTCGGCTACCGGCCCGTCCGCGATGGGTTCAGGAATACTGTATGCGCCGGGCGCCACGGCGGCCAGATTGGCCAGCCAGAGGAAGCGCATCTCGTCGCCGTAGACCTTCGGCACAGCGACGCGTTTGCCGTCCTTGCGTGCCTGCTCCAGAATGGCGCGGGTACGTACCTCCTGGTTGTAGGAGAGATAGGCGTAGAGCGCGCGGGCGGAACGGTAGGCGGGATGCCGGAACAGCCGCTGCGCCAGGCGCGCGCTGCAGTCCTCGATTTGGGCCGCAGTCAGCAGGCGTTTCCTTGCGCCGATCTCCCGGCGGAGCTGTTGTTTATCCATAAAATCCTCCTGGGAAACCTGCGACCCGGATCGGACGATCCGGGTCGCAGCGGTTTGCGTTACAGCAGCGGTTCCATGCCCAGAACCGGATGGTTATGCTCGGTCAGGAAATTCAGAAGCTCCTCAGCATCCTCTGTGATGGTCTCGTCGCCCACCATATCGGCAAAATTGTCAATGCCGTAGAGCTCTTTCGCAGATTCGTTGAGCTTGTCACGGACCTGCTCCTTCAGCGCCTTGGGGAGCCAGACAATGCGGCCCAGGCCGCCCTCCGCCTTCATGAACTTCTTGGAGTAAATAAAGTGCTTACCGTGCCCCATGAAGCCGGGCGTCTGCACGCCGCCGCCGGTCATGGAGGCCATTTCGGAGAAGGTCATGCCCAGCGGGGTCATGCCGGCGTGCTCACGGTTGGTGATGACCACGCCGTTGGAGAAGGGCTCAATGCCGCAGATACACTCGAAGCAGCCGCAGGAGGTCATGGGATCCTCCAGAATGGAATACAGGGTGACCTGCTCCAGCGCGCCGTGGGAATACTGCTGCACAGCCTCGTTCACATCCTCGTAGCGTCCTACACGCTCATCGATGCAGTTGTGCTTGGTGACCACCTGGCACGGGCCGTTGGGATCCAGCTCGTTGGTGGCCTTGGCGTCCAGCCAGGAGACGG
>JAHZEF010000056.1:5447-7095 GCA_019422005.1 Clostridiales bacterium | reverse complement strand
TGCAGACGTGGCTGGGGGAGAAAGCCTGGCACAGAATACAGGTGTAGAACACATCCACACTCTCGTCGGTCAGGGTCTTCAGACGCTCGTCACGGGCATCGAACACCTGATTGGCCATGGCGCGCAGATCCTTGTTCTTTTCTGCAATTGTGCAGATCCGGACCTGGCATTTGTCCACGACCGTATCGAATTCAGACTTGATCTTGGCATACAGCACTTCGCCCAGATGCTTGGCGCGGAAGCCTGCCTCGAACGCAGCCTTGCTGACGCGGATACGGATCATGTCGCGCTGGCCGGTGTGCATCACGCCTTCAATGCAGTTGAAGAAGTTGTGGATCTTGCGTTCCATAACCGGCTCGAAATCGCTCTGCATGGATTTGCCTGCCACCTCGGCCATGATGGTAAAGCTGATCTTGGAGCCGACGGGGAATTCATCAAAGTCCGGGCCGTCCAGGATGATGGCATGATCCTCAATTTCGTGGGCCTCCTTGGACTGCACCAGCTCGAAGCAGTCCACACGGGATCCGTCGGCCTCGATCTGCATGTCGGCCTTGCGGATGATCTCGCCTTCGAAGGCGGAGGAAAAGGCGACGGGGATATCGATGTTGGTAACCTTGATCTTGATATCGCGGGCTTCCAGGGAGGTTTCGATCCAGTCCTTGGTGTCCGTATGGATGATCAGGGACTTGGGCACGGCCCACATGTCCTCGGTGTCGTTGGTGATAACCGGGAAGCCCATCTTGATGGCGCCGGCGCCGCAGGCCACGGTGATGTCGTCGACCGGAGCGTAGGCGTTGACGAAAGCGAAGATGCGATCCATGGAGTAATCCATAAAGGCGTCGTAATCGCCGGCTTCAATGGCGCCGAAGATGAAGGAAGCGCGGACAACCAGGGAGATGACGTGGCCAACGGACCAGATGTCCTCGCCCACAGGCACCACGCGGACCGGGAAGCCCATGGAGACGCCCATGCGCGCGGCCTGCTCGATGATGCCGCCGATCAGGAAGACGAAAATGCCGCGGCTCTGATAGCCTTTGATGGTTTCGACCGCTTCCTCGTCGGAGGGGGCCGGGCCGATCATGACGACGAAACCGGGGATATCGCGGGTAACCAGCGGAACGCCCAGTTCACGAACCTCGGCGTCGGTGAAATGGCCGTGGTAGAGGGTGCCCTCGTAGGGGGCGGCGCTGCGGGCATACTTGCAGGCCTCGATCATTTCAGCGGCAATGGCGGTGCCTACGCCGGAAGAGAAAATGGAGTGGGTGCGGGGCTCGCGGAGCATCATGGCTTTTACGTCGGCCAATACTGCCTGGAGTTCGCCGACAGTGGTGACTTTCTTGCCCAGATACGCATAGATGCAGGCAAGGAAGTAGGCGGTCTCCGGCATGGCCATGGGGGCGTCAGCGCCGAGTTCCGCGGCGAGGGCATTTACGTCGGCTTCCGCCTTGGCAAACATCTCGTCGGAACCTCTGAAGACTCTGTCAAATAATCCCATTTATAGATTCATTCCTTTCATGTTTCAAACATTGTCAATCTTCGCCTTGATTGCCCGGATTTCCTCCAGGGCCTTGGGGCTTACATCGTAGGGAGAGAGGCCGCGCCGGTCTGCGTCGATGACTTCTTCATTGTAGCTGATAAATCCCAGCAG
>JAHZEF010000056.1:0-5437 GCA_019422005.1 Clostridiales bacterium | reverse complement strand
GCGGGAACGGAGAAAGGCGCGGTCCTCATCGCTGCGAACCTTGTTGCCGACCACGCTGACCTGAAAGATACCGAGATCAGCGGCCAGGCTCCTGACCTTCTCATAGGTCTGGATGCCTCTGGCGCCCGGTTCCACCACAACGATGAACTGTTCCATCATGCTGGCGGTACCCCGTCCCAGGTGCTCCAGGCCCGCTTCCATATCCATAATCACCACGTCGTCCTTCCGGAGGATCAGGGAGGACAGGATCGCTTTCAGCATCACATGCTCCGGGCAGACGCAGCCGCTGCCGCCGGTTTCCACGGTTCCCATCACCAGCAGCTTTACGCCGTTGATTTCTTTGGAAAACGTATCCGGAATATCGGAAACCTGGGGATTGAGCTTGAAGAATTTATTGGCGGCGCTGGCGCCCGTCCGTTCTTCCACCAGGCTGCGCATCCTGGAGATCGGGACGATGGCGTTTACCTCCTCCTCGGTCAGGCCCAGGGCCAGGCCCAGGTTGGCGTCGGGATCCACGTCGGCGGCCAGCACGGTACGGCCTTCGTCGGCGTACAGCCTGGCGAGCGTGGAGGAAAGCGTGGTTTTTCCCACGCCGCCTTTTCCGGTGACTGCAATTTTCATTCGCGTACCTCTTTAACAGTATCCATGCGGGGAATCCATGGGTCAGATGCCCAGAGCCGTGCGCTTTTCTTCAATGGCCTCGATCATCCTGTCGCCCAGCTTTTCAATGTCCAGCTCCACAGTGAAGTTGGCGCCGACCCAATCCTTGATGGAGCCTTGGAGCAGGCCGACCACTTCGCTGGAGCCCTTGGTATAGGGATCGACGCCCAGGAAGGTGTCGATGCCGGTGGCCACGACATAGTTGCCGATGGAAACGGCTTTTTCACTCATCCACTCGGGGGCGCAGCCCACCACGGGGACCTGGCAGATGTCAATGCCCCAGTCCTTGGCGATATCGGCGGCCAGCACCATCATACGGGAAATATCCACGCAGGAACCCATGTGCAGAACCGGCGGGATATCCACCAGCTTACAGACACGGCGCAAGCCTTCGCCGCAGTATTTGGCGGCTTCCTTGTCCATCAGGCCGGCCTTTGCCGCCGCCTGGGCAGAGCAGCCGGAGACGATGAGGATGATATCGTTTTCCAGCATTTTCTTCATCAATTCAATATGGGCAGTGTCGGGCCGGACCTTGGGGTTGTTGCAGCCGACCATGGCGACGGCGCCGCGGAGTACGCCGGATTTGATGCATTCGATCAGCGGCTTGGTGGTGCCCAGCTCGTCGACATGGCTGTTGGTCACGCCGTCCAAACATTTTTTGATGGCTTCGACGGAGTAGCCGACGGTGGCCTTCTGCTTCTGCTGCGGGATATTTACCAGATCCTGCTTGCGGTTTTTGAAGTTTTCAACCGCCATCCGGACGATCGCCTTGGCGTTTTCGCCGGCGGTCTCCTCGTGGAATTCAATGAAGTCGGAGTCCGGCATGCGGGCGATGGGGGAAGTGGTGATAAATTTGGTATGGAAGCATTTGCTCAGAGGGCCCAGAGCCGGGAAAATACACTGCACGTCCACCACAATGGCCTCGCAAGCGCCGGTGAGCACCACGTTTTCCTGCTGCAGGAAGTTGCCGGCCATGGGGATGCCGTGACGCATGGCAACCTCATTGGAGGTGCAGCAGACGCCGGCGACGTTGATGCCCTTGGCGCCCTGCTCCTTGGCCAGCGCGATCATTTCCGGATCCTGCGCATAGAAAACGATCATCTCCGAGAGGCTGGGATCGTGGCCGTGGACGATGATGTTGACCATGTCCTTTTCCATGACGCCGATATTGGCCTCCGTATCCACGGGCTTCGGCGTTCCAAAGAGCACGTCGGAGAATTCGGTGCCCATCATGGAGCCGCCCCAGCCATCGGAAAGGCCTGCGCGCAGGGACTGGCGAATCAGCGCTTCGGGCAGGGAGGAGCAGCCCATATGGGTCATGTGCATGGACTGGCTGACCTCGCGGTCAATGGCGCGGGGCTCGATACCCTCGCGGTGCCAGATTTCCTGGCGGACCTCCGGAGCGCGCTTCAGGAAGCGCTGCACGCCGAAGGGCTTGCCGTATTCCATCAAGCCGGTTTCAGCGACCTCGTGGGCCAGATCATAGATGTCCTTGCCCTCGGTCTCAATGCCCCATTCCCTGGCGATGCGCTTGAGCTTTTCCGGATCCTTGACCTGGTAGTTTCCGCCGTCCCGGGCCGTATACAGGGTATGGCAGATGGAACGGCCGTGGTCGGAGTGCGTGGCGGAGCCGCCGGCGGTAAAGCGCAGATAGTTGCGGGCGACGATGCCGTGGACGTCACAGCCGCAGATGCCGCGGGGCGCCTTGGGGGTGATGCGGCAGGGGCCCATGGAGCAGATGCGGCAGCAGGTGCCGGCTTCACCGAAGCCGCAGTGCGGCGTCTGGTTTTTCACACGTTGCTGCCAGGAGTCGGCGCCGACCTTCTTGCCGGTTTCCAGCAGACTGGCGGTTGCCGCTTCCAGCTCTTCAACAGTTGTTAAGCGATCCCATTCCTTCAATGTAATATCCTCCTACATAAATTATATCGACCAAAGATTGTGAGGGAATCATATGTCTGCCGCCCTGGAAGCGGGCGGCGCGTCTGAGCGGAATCCAGGGGAAGCCCCCGTGGAATCAGGACGTGCCGCGCGGCCCCGGAACCGGCTTCCCGTCGGGAAAACCGCGCAAAACGACTCATACTCATACCATTGTATTCTAGCAATTCCGACACGGAATGTCAATCGAAAGGCGGCTTTTCCGCAATGTAAAATCGTCTATTTTCTCTGCATTTTTTTGTATGAAACTCCGAAAAAACGGACAAATTTCCGGAAAATGCCGCGGCAGCCGGATCCCCCCGGGCGGGATGGGAAAACATGGCGCGCAGGCGCGGGGAAACCGGCGGCCGGGAAGCCGGTTTCCGGCGGGGCGCGCCGCGGCTGCACAGCAAAAGGCGGGCCGCACAGCGGTCCGCCTCAGGACGTCAGGATGCCGGGTCAATCAAAATTTCGTTGTTCAGCAGGTCGACATGCCGGATGCTGCCGGACAGGGTGATCGACTCGCCCATCAGCGTGGTCAGCCGGATCTGGTCGCCGCTGACGGCAACCTCTGAGATATAACTGCCCAGCAGGACGCGGCCGTCATCGGCCAAACGGTAGGCGGTGGAAAGGCACACGGATCTCATCTCCTTACTAGGTTGATTTGGATTCCAGATGGACGTTCAGATGCGGGTATGTCATGGTGATGCCGGCTTCGTCAAAGCAGACCTTGACGTTTTCCGTAATGCCGTAGTAGGCGTCCCAGTAGTCGGCGGCGGATGTCCACCCCCGCAGGACGTACTCGATGGCGCTGTCGCCGTATTTGCTGACGGCCACGAAGGGGGGCGGGTCGGTCTGTACCATGGGCAGCATGGCGGCCTTGCGCAGCGCCGTCTTGACGTCTTCCACAGCGTCGTCATCGGAGGCGGTAAATGTGGAATCCACGCGGCGGTTCCCTGCCATGGTGTAGTTGATAATCTTGGAAGAGGAAATTTCATTGTTGGGGACAAAGATTTCCTTCTGGTCGCCGGTCAGCAGCGTGGTGTAGGACATGCCGATCTCCTGCACTGTTCCGGCAATGGTACCGATCTCCACCCAGTCTCCGACCCGGAAGGGATGCGAGGTTAGGATCATGATGCCGCCGGCTACATTGGACAGTGCGCCCTGAACTGCCAGGGAAATTGCCAGGGAGGCGACGCTGAGGATTGCCACCAGGGAGGTCGCGTCAATCCCTAGAGAACTGACAATCATCAGAACCATGATGGCATTGAGCAGGATTTTGAATGCAGCGCGGAGGAAACCATGTACAGTTTTTTCAATTTTGGAACGGGCCAGCACTCTGTCGAACAGCTTGGTGAGCGCCTTGATGGCGAAGTATCCGACAACGAAAATCAACAGGGCCGGCGTCAGCTTTTCCAGGGTGAGGGATGCGAAAAAGGACTTGATTGCGGCAAAATCCATGAAGACAGCTTCCTTTCCGGTGAAATACCGTATCTATTGTAGCGGATTGCCGGCCCGGATGCAAGAGGAATCTCCGGAAGCTCCGCCCGGCGGGGGACGGGTGCGGGCGGGAAAAACCGGGGCCGCGGATCAGTTCCGCGGCCCCGGAATCATCAGGAGGGGGTTCCGTCGTTTCCGCCGTCGGCGGGATTTTCCGCCTCAGCCGGCGGAAGCTTGTTTTTGTCCGCGTTGACAAACGCCATCAATTCATCGCCGGTGATGGTTTCCTTCTGCAGCAGAAACAGCGCAATGTCGTCCAGCAGGCCGCGGTTTTCCCGCAGCACAGCCTGTGCCGCTTCATATGCACGCTGCAGCAGTTCCTTGACTTCCGCATCGGCCTGGGCGGCAGTGGTATCGGCACAGTTCATCATGGCCTGGCCGTCCAGATACTCGTTGGCCACGGTGGTCAGGGCCATCAGGCCGAACTTGTCGCTCATGCCGTACTGCATGACCATCTTTCTCGCAAGGTCCGTGGCGCGCTCAATGTCGTTGGCCGCGCCGGTGGTCTGGATGCCGAATACCAGCTGTTCGGCGGCGCGGCCGCCCACCAGGGTTTCCAGTTCTGTGATCAGCTCCTGCTTGGAATTGAGGAACTTTTCTTCCTCCGGCATCTGCATGGTGTAGCCCAGCGCGCCGGAGGTGTGGGGAACAATGGTGATTTTGGAAACCGGCTGTGCGTGCTTCTCCAGCGCGGCGACCAACGCATGCCCGACCTCATGGTAAGATACGATCCGCTTTTCCATATCGGTCAGAACGGTGCCCTTCTTTTCCGTACCGGCGATAACGACCTCAAAGGAAACGAGAAGGTCCTGCTGATTGACGGCCTGCCGGCCCTGCCGGACGGCGCGCAGCGCGGCCTCGTTCACCAGATTGGCCAGATCTGCGCCGACTGCGCCGGCAGTAGCGGCGGCAATCTTATGCAGATCCACATCCTCGGCCAGCTTGATGTTGCGGGTGTGCACCAGCAGAGTCTGGTAGCGCCCGGAGAGATTGGGCCGGTCCACGATAATCCGGCGGTCAAAGCGGCCCGGACGCAGCAGCGCCTTGTCCAGAACCTCAGGCCGGTTGGTGGCCGCCAGGACAATGACGCCCTTGGAAGGGTCGAAACCGTCCATTTCAGCCAGCAGCTGATTCAGCGTCTGCTCGCGCTCGTCGTTGCCGCCCATACGGGTGTCGCGGGTTTTGCCGATGGCGTCGATTTCATCGATGAAAATGATAGCCGGCGCCATTTTGGCGGCCTGCTGGAACAGGTCGCGGACACGGGATGCGCCCACGCCCACGAACATTTCCACAAAGTCGGAACCGGAAATGGAGAAGAACGGCACGTTGGCCTCGCCGGCCACGGCCTTGGCCAGCAGCGTTT
>JAHZEF010000055.1:4911-14035 GCA_019422005.1 Clostridiales bacterium | reverse complement strand
ACCTGGACCGAGATCACGCCTCCGAGAGACTGGTCTGAGCTGGAGAAGTGAGTTTGTCCCGCAGGGCGGCGCCTGCTCTGTGGGCTGGCCGCAGCGGCGGCATCTGACGCTTGAGCGAGCACAAAAAAACAAAGCGATGCCCGACCGGAAACGGTTGGGTATCGCTTTGTTTGCCTTGCCTGTGCAGGCTGTGCCTGCGTTCATGCCGGCTGATTTTTTGACGGTTGCCATAGCCTTTTGGCCGCACCGCTGGAAAATAGAAAGCGGTTGTTTATTAAGAAGATTGTGGTACATGAGTAAGGATGTGAATTGGTCCAAGTATGCAAGACAGGCCGTGGAAATCCATTACACCGATATTGGTGCGGTTGGTTCCCTAAATGCCGTAAAAAGCGCACAGGAAAAGGCAGGTATTGCTGCCGCAATACCTGCCTTCCCGTACATTTTGAAAATACCCTTGTGAGGACGCGCCAAAAGGCTTGCCTTTTCCGTTCCGTATTTCGTTATCAGACTGCGCGCTCAACCTTGTTGGAACGCAAACATCTCGTACAGACGTAAACATGGCACGGAGAACCGTCAACAATTGCCTTTACACGCTTGACATTGGGCTTCCACATCCGGTTGGAGCGTCTGTGAGAGTGAGAAACCTTGATGCCGAACGCAACACCTTTGCCGCAAATATCGCACTTAGCCACTGGCTGCACCTCCTTGCCACACAGAAATTCAACATAAACGCCGAAGACGCTGCTAAATATACTAGCAGATATTGAATGAAATTGCAAGAGTTTTCCGCAAGATTTTTGTCTTTATTTTTACGGCCGGTTGGTTGCGAAATTGGAATATTCACGGTATAATATCCATATTATCGATGTCATAGGCGGTTTGCCGCGCCCATATGACGACTGAGCAAACTATGAGGTGAGAAGGAATGATCAATTCATACAGCGTTCCGCTGTCCCAACTGGTCAAGGAGTTTAACCTGAGACTGCTGCACAAAGCGACGGATTTTGAGAGCATCAACATCACGGTGGACGACATCAGCAGGCCGGGCCTGCAGCTGGCCGGTTATTTTGATCACTTTGAGCCTATGCGCCTGCAGGTTATCGGCACGGTGGAGACGACGTATCTCAACAAGCTGACCAGTGAAGAGCGTACGGTAATCTTCGACCGCTATTTTTCCTATAAGATTCCGGCCCTGATTATCTCACGCGATCTGGAACCGCTGCCGGAATGTCTGGAGATGGCGGAAAAGTATGATATCACAATCTTGCAGGGAAGCGAAACCACATCCTACATTGTTTCCAGCCTGATTTCCGCGCTGAAAGTTTACCTTGCGCCGCGGATTACCCGGCACGGCGTGCTGGTGGAGGTGTACGGTGAAGGGCTGCTGCTGCTGGGCGAGAGCGGCATCGGCAAATCCGAGGCGGCGGTGGAGCTGCTCAAGCGCGGCCACCGGCTGATTGCCGACGATGCGGTGGAAATCAAAAAGGTCTCTTCCAAGAAATGTTTTGGGACGGCGCCGGAGCTGATCCGGCACTATATTGAGCTGCGCGGCATCGGCGTCATCAATGTTGCCAAGCTGTTCGGTATGGCTGCGGTCAAGGACAGCGCCGATATCGACCTGATTATCAATATTGTGCCGTGGCGCGACGGCGAGGTGTACGACCGTCTGGGGCTGGAGAATCAGTATACCGACATCCTCGGCGTCAAGATTCCCGCAATCACCATTCCAATTACGCCGGGGCGCAACCTGGCGGTGATTCTGGAGGTTGCGGCCATGAACAACCGTCAGAAGAAAATGGGCTACAACGCGGCGGCGGAATTTACCGAGCAGATCAACAAGCATTTTGATACGTCCTTCGGTCAGAGTTTCTAAGTCGGCAGGGACCGGACATCCGCCAGGGTGTCCGGCCTTTTTGATTGCCGCCTATTTTCATTTTCCGCGACATATGCTATGATAACAGGAATGGAGCCCCGGCGGCGGCCGGCGGATGGAGAGGAGAGACGGATTTGAGCGACCAGTGGATTGCGCGCCTGCGGCGCAGCTGTCCGGATGTGGAACTGCGCGAAGCGGAGCCCATGTCCCGGCATGTTTCCTTTCGGATCGGCGGGCCGGCGGCGGCTATGGTATTCCCGGACCGGGAAGAGCAGCTGGGACGGATCCTGCGGTTTTGCAGGGAAGAGTCTCTGGAGCCGCTGATTTTGGGCGCCGGGACCAATGTCCTGCCGCCGGACGCCGGGCTGGAGATTCCGGTGGTCTGCCTGATGGGCGGACTGACGACGCTGCGCCGGCTGGAAGGGAATCAGGTGGAGGCGGGGGCCGGCGTTACCATGGCGCGGGCGGCTGCGTTTGCCTGTGAGCAGGGCCTGTCCGGCCTGGAGTTTGCGCATGGGATTCCCGGAACCGTGGGAGGCGGCGTTTTCATGAATGCGGGGGCCTACGGAGGCGAGATCCGTCTGACTGCCGCGGAGACGGCGGTGATGGAGCGGGACGGGACGGTTCGCACGGTACGCGGCGCGGCGCAGGGATTTGGGTATCGGACCAGCGCGTTTCAGACACAGGGCTGCGTGATCCTGCGCACGGTTTTTTCGCTGAGGCCGGACGATCCGGCGGCCATCCGGAAGCGGATGGAGGAACTTGCGCAGAAGCGCAGGGCGTCCCAGCCGCTGAACCTTCCGTCTGCCGGCAGCACGTTCAAGCGCCCCCGGTGCGGCTATGCGGCCGCGCTGATCGACGCTGCGGGCCTCAAGGGGCTGCGCGTCGGCGGCGCGTCGGTTTCGACCAAGCATGCGGGGTTCGTGGTCAACAGCGGCGGCGCCACCTGTGCGGATGTGTTGGCGCTGATGGAAGAAATTCAACAGAAGGTATTTGCGCATTCCGGTGTTCAGCTGGAGCCGGAAGTACGGATTTTGTGAGGTGCAGCCATGCAGTTTCTAATTGTTTCAGGCTTGTCCGGCGCCGGAAAGAGCAAGGCGCTCTCTACGCTGGAAGACCTTGGGTTTTATTGTGTGGATAATATGCCGGAGGATCTGATCCCGCAGTTTGCGCAGCTCTGCATGGCGACGAAATCGAAGTTCGAGAAGGTTGCGCTGGTCACAGATGTCCGGAGCGGCCTGACCTTTGACGGACTGTTTCTGGCGCTGGATTCGCTGGACCGGATTCAATGCAGCTACTCCATTGTGTTTGTGGAGGCGGCGACGGAAACGCTGATCAAGCGGTATAAGGAGACGCGCAGAAAGCACCCCCTGACCAAGGATGGTTCCGACCTGGTCACGGCGGTGGAGCGGGAGCGCAGACTTCTCGAGCCCGTTCGGAACCGCGCGAACTATATCATCAATACCACCAATCTTTCCACCGCCAAGCTGCGCGGCGAGATTGTCAACCTGTTTGCCGGAGAGCAGCGGGATCATGCCATGTCCGTAAACGTCCTGTCGTTTGGCTTCAAGTATGGCCTGCCCATGGATGCGGATCTGGTTTTCGATGTCCGCATGCTGCCGAACCCCTACTACATTACGGATCTGAAGCATCGGAACGGGCTGGAAAAGCCGGTTCGGGATTTTGTGTTTTCCTATCAGCAGACGCTGGATTTTATGCAGAAGCTGGAGGATATGATGGCATTTTCCCTGCCGCTGTATGTGGAGGAAGGAAAGACCAATCTGGTGATTGCTGTCGGCTGTACCGGAGGGCATCACCGCTCGGTGGCGGTCGCCAGGGAACTGGGAGAGTATATCGCACGTCTGGGCTTTGCCACGACGATCGGACACCGTGATATTTCGCGGGAATAACGGGGGGATACCGCATGACGCCGCGTTTTGACGAATCGATCCGCGTATATGTACCGGGCAGGAGCAACCCCAGAATCGTCTGCCTGGGCGGCGGGCACGGAATGTCCACCATGCTCCGCGGACTCAAGCGCTATACCAGGCAGATTACCGCCATTGTAACGGTCGCCGATGACGGCGGAGGCTCCGGCATGCTCCGGGAGGATCTGGGGATGCCGCCTCCCGGCGATATCCGAAACTGCATATTGGCGCTGGCCAATACGGAGCCCACCATGGAGAAGCTGCTGAATTACCGGTTTTGTGAAGGTGTTCTGTCAGGCCAGAGCTTCGGAAACCTGTTCCTTGCTGCCATGAACGGCATTTCAGAGACGTTTGACGAGGCAGTCCACCGGATGGGAGAGGTTCTGGCCATTACGGGCCGCGTGCTCCCGGTGACCAATCAGAATGTGCATCTGGAGGCGGAGTTTGAGAACGGCACCAGAGTGTTGGGGGAAAGCAAGATCTTTTTTCATAAAAAGGAGCAGGACTGCCGGATTACCAGGGTGCGGCTGGTACCGGAGCATCCGCAGGCCCTCGCGGAAAGCGTGGAGGCGATCCGCTGTGCGGACATGATAGTGATGGGGCCGGGCAGCCTTTACACCAGCATCATTCCCAACTTCCTGGTGGATGGCATCGGGGAGGCTGTGGCGGCTTCCCAGGCCTGCAAGGTCCTGGTGCTGAACATCATGACGCAGGAAGGGGAGACGGAGGGATATACCGGCGCCGACCACGTGCGGGCGCTGCTGCGCCACGGCGGGAAAGGGATTATCGACGTCTGCATTGCCAACAGTACGCCGGTTCCCTGCGAGATATCGGCGGCCTATCGCGCCGAGGACGCCGAGCAGCTGGAACTGTGCCGGCATGAAATTGAATCGATGGGAATAGAAGTGCGGAGCTGCCCGCTTCTGGCGGAGGGGCAGACGGCGCGGCATGACCCGGAGGCCCTGGCGCAGGCGCTGATGGATGTGCTTGATGATTTTGCCGTGGGCTGAGGAGGGAACGGAATGTCCTTTGCATCCAATGTGAAGCAGGAACTCTGCCGGCAGCCGGTGAATAAAAAGTGCTGCGCCGTGGCGGAGACATTCGGGATTCTGCTGTACGGCAATACGTTTACGCCCTCCCTGATCAAAATCGTCACGGAGAGCGGAGACTTTGCAGAACGGCTTCCCAGACTGTTTAAACGGGCGTTCGGCTTTGGATTTGACAAAGAGCCGGAAGAAGACGGGCGTGCGGGCAAGCTGACGTTTGCCGTCACAGATCCCGATAAAATTTCAAGGGCCTTTCAGACCTTTGGCTTTTCGGCGGAAAACCATGTGTCCCTGCACGTCAATTTCGGCGTGCTGGAAGAGGAATGCTGCCGCGTTGCCTTCCTGCGCGGCGTGTTTCTGGCCGGCGGCAGTGTAACCGACCCGGAAAAGCGATACCACCTGGAGCTGACCACGGCGCACCAGAAGGTCAGCCGTGAAGCGGAGGCGCTGTTGCTGGATTTGGGGTTTTATCCCAAGGCCACCGCGCGCGGCGGTACCAGCGTGCTCTATTTCAAGCAGAGCGATGCAATCGAGGACTTTCTGACGCTGCTGGGAGCGCCGGTTTCGGCCATGGCGATTATGGAAGCGAAAGTGGAAAAGGAGCTGCGCAACGGCGTAAACCGGCGGGTGAACTGTGACACTGCCAATCTGACCAAAGTGGTGGACGCCGCGCAGGAGCAGATTGCCGCTATCCGCCGGCTCAGGGAGCGGGGCGAGCTGGAACAGCTGCCGGACAAGCTGCGCGCTGCGGCTTCGCTGCGCATGGAAAATCCGGAGGCGACTCTGGCGGAGCTGGCGGACATGCTGGATCCGCCGGTGACCAAATCGGCCATGAACCACAGAATGAGGAAGCTCATCGAACGGGCGAATTCCTGAAGGAGTTGTCACTATGTCTTTTGTTCATCTGCATGTGCATACGGAATACAGTCTCCTGGACGGCGCCTGCCGGATTTCCCAGCTGATGGAACGGGTGAAAGCGCTTGGGCAGGATGCCGTCGCCATAACGGACCATGGCGTGATGTATGGCGTAATCGATTTCTATAAGGCGGCGAAAAAGGCAGGCGTCAAGCCGATTATCGGCTGCGAGGTCTATGTTGCGCCGAGAAGCCGCCTGGACCGGGTGCACGGGGTGGACCGGGAGGCGCATCATCTGGTGCTGCTTTGCATGAATGAAACCGGTTATCAAAATCTCAGCTTTATGGTGTCCCAGGGGTTCCTGGACGGTTTTTACGGCAAGCCGCGGGTGGATCTGGAGCTTCTGCGCCGGCACAATGAGGGCCTGATCGCCTTATCGGCCTGTGTGGCCGGGGAAGTCCCGCAGCTGATTTTGCAGGATGACTATGAAGGCGCGAAACAGAAGGCGCTGGAGTATGCGGATATTTTTCAGGACCGGTATTACCTGGAAATACAGAATCACGGCCTGGAAGTGCAGACCCGGGCCAACCAGGGCATTCTGCGGATTGCCCGGGAAACGGGTCTGCCGCTGGTGGCGACCAATGATGCGCACTACCTCAGCCGGGAAGACAGCAGGCTGCAGGATGTGCTGATGTGCATTCAGATGCAGAAGACAGTGGACGACCCTGACCGGATGAAATTTGAAACAGACGAATTTTATCTGAAAAGCGAAGAGGAGATGCGGGAGCTCTTTCCCAATCTTCAGGAGGCGCTGGATCAGACGCAGGCCATCGCCGACCGCTGCCAGGTGGAGTTTACCTTCGGCACCTATCATCTGCCGGAGTTCCAGCTGCCGGCGGGCTTCACCAATGTGGAGTACTTCCGCAAGCTCTGCCTGGAGGGATTCGAAAAACGGTATCCCGAAGCGCCGGAGTCCTGCCGGCAGCAATTGGAATACGAGATGAAGATGATTGAGAAGATGGGATATGTGGACTATTTTCTCATTGTGGCGGACTTTGTGGAGTTTGCAAGGAAGGCCGGAATCCCTGTGGGGCCGGGCCGCGGCAGCGCGGCCGGCGCGATCGTCTCCTATTGCCTGTATATTACGGATCTGGATCCTGTCAAATACAATCTGGTGTTTGAACGCTTCCTGAACCCGGAGCGGGTCAGCATGCCGGATATCGATATGGATTTCTGCCAAAATCGCCGCGGTGAAGTGATTGACTACGTGATGGAAAAGTACGGCGCAGATCATGTGGCGCAGATTGTTACCTTCGGCACGATGGCGGCCCGCGGTGCGATCCGCGATGTGGGCCGTGCGCTGAATTTTACCTATGCGGAAACGGACGCCGTGGCCAAGCTGGTGCCGACCATGCCGCTGCACATCACGCTGAACGATGCGCTGCGGGTTTCCCCGCAGCTCCGTTCCATGTATGAGGGCGACGAGCGGGTCCGCAATCTCATCGACACAGCGAAGGCCCTGGAAGGGATGCCCCGCAATACCTCCACCCATGCCGCGGGCGTGGTGATCACCAGACTGCCGGTCTACGATTACGTGCCTCTGGCGCGGAATGATGACACGGTGGTCACCCAGTATACCATGACGACCCTGGAGGAGCTGGGGCTGCTGAAAATGGATTTTCTCGGCCTGCGGAACCTGACTGTGATCGACGACGCGGAGAAGGAAATCCGGAAGACGGAGCCGGGCTTTGATGTGAAGACGATTCCGGACGACGACCCTGCAACCTTTGCGATGCTGGCGGAGGGCAGGACCTCCGGCGTGTTCCAGCTGGAGTCTGCCGGGATCACCGGCGTCTGCACCGGAATGCGGCCGGAGTCCATTGAAGACCTGACGGCCATTGTGGCGCTGTACCGGCCGGGGCCCATGGACTCGATTCCCAAGTTTATCAGGGCCAAGCTGAATCCCGGAAGCATTACGTACCGCCATCCCAAACTGGAGCCTATTTTATCGGTCACATACGGGTGTATGGTATATCAGGAGCAGGTCATCGAGATTTTCCGGCAGCTGGGCGGCTATACGCTGGGGCAGGCGGACAATATGCGCCGCGCGATTTCCAAAAAAAAGCAGGCCGTAATCCTGGAGGAGCGCCGGGCGTTTGTCTATGGGGACGCCGAGCGCGGCATTCCCGGCGCCATTGCCAACGGTGTCGACGAGGCGACCGCCCAGGCGATCTATGATGAAATCCTGGACTTTGCAAACTATGCGTTCAATAAGGCGCATGCCGTGTGCTATGCGCTGGTGTCTTATCAGACGGCGTATTTGAAATGCCATTTTCCCAGGCAGTATATGGCGGCGCTGATGACCTCCGTGCTGGACAGTGCGGCCAAAATTTCTGAATATATTGCCGAATGCAAAAGTATGGGGATTTCCGTACTGCCGCCGGATATCAATGAGTCGGAGGATCAGTTCACCGTGGTGGAGGAAGGGATCCGCTTCGGCCTGGCGGCGGTGAAAAATATCGGCCGCGGGTTTATCCGCCTGGTGGTGCGGGAGCGGCAGAGCGGCGGACGCTTCCAAAGCCTGGAAGATCTGTGCCAGCGGCTCTACGGCAGCGATCTCAACAAGCGCGCGCTGGAGAACCTGATCAAGTGCGGCGCGCTGGACGGCTTTGGCCTGTACCGTTCTCAGCTTCTGGCGATCTATGAGACGGTCATGGATTCCGTATCCAGCGCGAAGCGCAAGAATGTGGAGGGCCAGATCGGGATGTTTGATCTGGGCGGCGATGAAGAGGCAACCGTCTCGGTGCAGGTGCCGAGGCTGGAGGAGCTGAGCAAGCGGGACCGGATGGCCTTTGAAAAGGAAACGACAGGCCTCTATTTGACGGGGCATCCGATGGACGAATACCGCGACCGTCTGAAGCATGCCAAAGTGACGCCGCTGGGCGAGATCCTGGAAAGCTTTTCCGGCGAGGGCGGCTCGTTCCGCGACGAGCAGTTTGTGACGGTGGCAGGCGTGGTCCAGGCGGTTAAGATGAAAACGACGCGGAACCATTCCATGATGGCGTATGTGACGCTGGAGGATGATACCGGCGCGATGGAGATGCTGGTGTTTTCCAATGCGCTGAGCCAGTTCGGCAGTTTTCTGACGGAAAATGCGGCAGTGGTTGTTCAGGGGAAAATCTCTGTCCGCGATGAAAAGGAACCGCAGCTGATTCTGAACCGCGCGACCCCGATTGCGGAATTCGATGGGACAAGCAGGAGCGGCGGCGGGGCTGCGGCGGCCCGGCCCGGGCAGAAGCTGTACCTGCGTCTGGAGAGTGAAACAATGCCCCTGATGCGGAAGATTACCGCAGTGCTGCACATGTTCCCCGGCACAATGCCCGTCATCCTGTTTTTTTCCGATACGCGCGTGCGGCGCGGAA
>JAHZEF010000055.1:0-4849 GCA_019422005.1 Clostridiales bacterium | reverse complement strand
TTTCACAGATACACGGAGGGAGGCTGCCGGAGCATGCTGAAAAAGGGAATTGGTATTTGCCTGGCTGCGCTGGGAATGGCCATGCTGCTGTCCGGCTGCTTCTTTCAGTCCATGGACGAGCTGTATGCGCTGCCGAAGCAGTCGGAGGAGTATTATGCGCTGCAGTCTGAAATTGACCGCCTGCTGACAAACGGCGCCGCCTACGCCGCGCCCACGTCCGGAACCAATCAGCAGTCCGTTCAGCTGGCTGACCTGGACGGCGATACGGAAGACGAAGCGGTTGTATTCCTCCGCACGGCCGGGGAAAAGCCGCTGAAAGCGTATATTTTTGACCGGATCGGCGATCAGTTTGAAAATGTGGCTGTGATCGAGGGCGACGGCAACAGTTTTGCCAGCGTGGAATATGTGCAGATCGACGGCGAACCGGGGCTGGAGCTTGTTCTGGGGCGGCAGGTCAGCGACCAGGTTGTTCAGGCCCTGAGCGTCTATGCGCTGCGGGAGAACCGGGTTGTGGAGCTGATGAGCGCCAGCTATACCGCGTATACCACGGTGGACTTGGACAGCGACGGCAATATGGATTTGTTTCTGCTGCAGTTCAATACGGACGACCATACCGGCGTTGCAGAGTATTACCGGTATGTGGGCGGTCAGATTGAGCGAGAGCCTGAGGCAATGCTGTCCAGCGGGGCGGAAGGGATCAAACGGATGATTACCGGGCAGGTGGATGACGGCGTCCCCGCGGTGTTTGTGGCAAGCGTGTATGAGGAAAACAGCATTATTACAGATATTTTCGCCCTGCGGGATGGCGCGTTTGTCAACATTACAACGGAAGGCGCGTCGGGTACCAGCGCCCAGACCATCCGGAATTATTATGTATACGCCACCGATATCGATTCCGACGGCGTGATCGAATTGCCGCAGCCGCGGCAGCTGCCCTGCTATGGGGACAGCAGCCAGGAGGATGTATACTGGATTATTGATTGGTACAGGATTTCTGTCGACGGCCGGCGGGAAAAAAAGATGACGACGTACCATAACTACTCCGGCGGCTGGTTCCTCGTTCTGCCGGAGGAATGGAACGGGGAGATCACCATTTCCCGCAGCGGCGAGGTATCCGGTGTGCGCGGCTATACGTTCAGCAAATGGAACGGCTACTTTGAGGCCCCGGATGAGATTTTCACCGTTTATGCGTTTTCCGGGGAGGACCGCAACGTGGTGGCTGCGGCGGACGGGCGGTTTATTTTGGGTGAGAAGGGGGATGTGACCTACGCCGCATCCCGCGGAACACACCAGTGGGCGCTGGCCCTCTCCGAAGAGGACTTGGTTCAGATGTTCCATTTTATTCATGTCGATTGGAATTCCGGCGAGGTTTAAGGAGGCAGACTGGATGAAAAAGGTTTTGATTCTGGAGGATGAGGTCAGTATCCGCAGCTTTGTGGTGATTAATCTCAAGCGTGCCGGCTATGAGGCCATTGAGGCCGGTACCGGCGCGGAAGCACTGGAAAGGCTGAAGGAGCATCCGGATATCGGCGTGGCGATTCTGGATATTATGCTGCCTGATATCGACGGATTTGAAGTCTGCCGTACCATCCGCGCGACGAACAAGGCCATCGGCATTATTATGCTGACGGCGCGCACGCAGGAGATGGACAAGGTGACGGGACTGATGACCGGTGCGGACGACTATGTCACCAAACCGTTTTCGCCGGCAGAACTGACGGCCCGGATCGACGCGCTTTACCGCCGGATCGGCGGCGACGCCGCAGGGGATGCCTCGGAGCAGCAGCAGGGGCCGTTCCTGCTGAACACCCGGAACCGGACGCTGGAGAAAAACGGGAAGCGCATCAAGCTGACGCAGGTGGAATATGCGATCATGAAGCTGTTTATGCAGAACCCGGGCCGGGCGCTGTCCCGGGAAGATATCCTGACCAGCGTGTGGGGGCGGGACTTTGACGGGGAACTGAAGATTGTCGACGTCAATATCCGGCGCCTGCGCATCAAGATCGAGGACGATACGGCGAACCCGACATATATCACCACGGTTTGGGGTTACGGCTATAAGTGGGGCGCCTGAGAAACCGGAGCCGCCGGGAAGGGGGAGGATCAGCCATGAAGAAGGTTGCCGGCATCCAGAAGCGCTGGATGTTCAATAACCTCAGCATTGTGATTTTGCTGGTGGTTCTCTGCGTGGTGGCGATCTCCCTTTCCTTCACCATGTACTATTATTCCAGCATGCAGTCCGGCCTGGAATCCAAGGCCAAAACGACAACGGATTTTTTCAGCAATTATATTGGGCAGAGTTACAGTGAATATTACCAGTCCTGCATTGTGATGGCGCAGACCTTTGAGGAAAAGAACACGCTGGAGCTGCAGTTTGTCAGCCTGAGCGGCAAGATTGTGGCATCCTCCTATGGCCAGTGGGGCGGGGAGGGGCCGGAGACCTCAGACGTTGCAGACGCCATTTCCACCAAGCGCATGGCGTCCTTTACCGGGAAAAATCCGCAGACAGGCGAACGGATTATGGCCGTATCCAGCCCGATGATCTATACCAACGGTGAGGTGATCGGCGTTCTGCGCTTTGTCACCAGCCTGAAAAATGTGGACAAGCAGATCGCCATGCTGACTGCCTTGGCAGTTTTGGTCGGCGTGGTGTTTATCGCGCTGGTCATGTTCAGCAGCCAGTTTTTCATTCGCTCCATTGTCGAGCCGGTCTCAGAGATCACGGCAACCGCCAAGCGCATTGCCGCCGGCAGCTACGGCGTACAGATTCAGAAGAAATTTGATGATGAAATCGGTGAACTGGCCGATACCATCAACGATATGTCGGTGAAAATCGGGCAGTCGGAAAAAATGCAGTCGGAATTTGTCTCTTCGGTCTCCCATGAATTGCGGACGCCCCTGACGGCGATTTCAGGATGGGGGGAGACGTTGCTGTCTGCCGAGACCATGGATCCGGTGGAGACGCGGCGGGGGATGCTGATTATTTTGCGGGAGACCCGCCGCCTGACCTCCATGGTGGAGGAGCTGCTGGAATTTACGCGCATGCAGGACGGCCGCTTTACGCTGAACGTTCAGATGGCAGATCTCCGCGCCGAATTTGAAGATACGGTCTTTATGTACGGCAGCCGGCTGAAACAGGAGGGGATCGCTCTGGTTTATCTGGAAAATGACGACGAAATCCCTGAGATCCCCTGTGATGTTTCCCGTATGCGGCAGGTCTTCCTGAACATTCTGGACAATGCGGCCAAGCATGGCGGCGAAGGCAGAAAAATCACGGCGTCCATCAGCCGGGAGGACCAATATGTGGTGGTTCGCATTCGGGATTTCGGGCCCGGCATTCCGGAGGATGAACTGCCGCATGTCAAAATGAAATTTTATAAGGGAAGCTCCAAGGCAAGGGGGAGCGGCATCGGACTGGCCGTCTGTGAGGAGATTGTCACCATGCACGGCGGCGAGCTGACGCTGGAAAATGCGGAGGGAGGCGGCACGCTGGTGTCGGTCCGCCTTCCCATCGGCGAGCAGCTGTAATCAATGCGCCGCAGCAGGATCTGCGGACTGGAGGTATCAATGGCAAACTGCAGTGAAAACAAGAATTGTCAGGAAAAATTCAAGACGCTGATCGGCGGACAGGCCCTGATTGAGGGGATCCTGATGCGCGGCCCCGAGAAGCAGGCGATTGTTGTCCGCAGCCCGGACGGGCTGGTCAAAAAAGTGGAAGACCTGAAGCTGACAAAAAAACGCTCCAAAATTCTGACATGGCCCCTGATCCGCGGGGTGGTTAATTTCGGGAGCTCCATGGTCAACGGCGTGAAGGCCCTGCTGTTCTCGGCAGATTACTTTCCGGACGATACAGAGGAACAGGAGCCGTCCCGGTTTGAAAAATGGGTTGAGCGGAAGTTTGGTTCGGAAAAACTGGAGCAATTTGTCATTTATTCGGCGGTTGTGCTGGGAATTGCGTTTTCAATCGGGCTGTTTTTCCTGCTTCCGACGCTGATCAGCGGCCTGATCCCGGGACTCCATGAGAACTATCTGGCAAGGAATCTGACGGAAGGCGCTCTGAAGATTGTTTTGTTTATGGGCTATATGATTCTGGTTTCCAGGATGAAGGATATGAAGCGTGTCTTTTCCTATCACGGCGCGGAGCACAAGACCATCCGCTGCTATGAGGCACGGCTGCCGCTGACGGTGGAAAATGTCCGGCCCATGACGCGGTTCCATCCGCGATGCGGTACCAGCTTCCTGCTGGTGGTGGTCTGTATCAGCATCCTCTGCGGTGCGTTGATCCAAGTGGGGAATACGCTGGCCAGGATGGGGCTGCATCTGCTGATGCTGCCTGTGATTGTGGCGGTCAGCTATGAAATGAACCGGTTTGTGGGAAGGCACGACAACGCGTTCACCCGGGCGCTGACGAAGCCGGGCATGTGGATGCAGAATTTTACCACCAACGAACCGGATGATTCGATGATTGAAGTGGCAATTGAAGCGCTGAATGCGGTGATCCCCGAGGAGGAGGGCGCCGATCAATGGTAAAAACGTACAGCGAGCTGTACCACGATGTACGGAATGAATTGTTTGAAACGGAAGGGGCGGATGCGCCCCATGTGGCGCGGGAACTGGTTTGCGCCGCCTCCGGCCAGTCGGCGGCAGATATCATTTCGGGGCGGGAACTTTATGCAGACGAGCAGGCGGTGCGGAAAATCCGCGAATTTGTGCAGCGCAAAAAGGCGGGAGAGCCGCTGGCATACATACTGGGAGAGTGGGACTTCTGCGGCATGACACTGACGGTTACGCCGGATGTCCTGATTCCGCGGGATGATACCATGGCCGTGACGGAGCTTGCAATCAAAAA
>JAHZEF010000054.1:10449-14042 GCA_019422005.1 Clostridiales bacterium | reverse complement strand
ACAGGCTGGCCAGCACCAGCAGCACCTGGCGGCCCCTGACCCGGGGCAGCAGGTGAAACAGCAGTACGCACAGCGGCAGAAAGCCAAAGAGGAAAATGGCGGAGCCGAAGCCCATGGCCGGGCCTCCTTTCAAAAAAACCTTGAAAAGCAGGGCAGAGCGCACGCTCTGCCCTGCGCATTGCCGTTAGGGGAAATAATAGGCGAAACCATTATAGGAGCCGCTGCCGCCGGAAACCTTAAACATATCGATTTGGGGCTTGTTGCTGTACATATACAGGTACGCATACTCCAGCTGCACGTCAAACAGATACGTAACGCCGTCAGGCCAGTCAATCATGGTCCAGGCGTGGTCGTTATCGGCGCTCCACTCATGGCCGGCCACATTGTAGGCCTGATACCCCAGGCGGCGGGCGCAGGCCGTAAACAGCGCAGTAAAGTTATAGCAGTTGCCCTTGCCCAGGCTGAGCATCGTCAGGGCGGCGCTGTTGCCCCAGCTGGTGGAGCCGGCCTCATAGTGCTCCATGCTCAGATAGCGGTAGTTGTCCCGGATGTGGTTGTAGAGCAGCCGCAGCCGGGACTCCGAATCCATGGAGAGATCCGGGCAGACGGCGCAGGCGTGTCAACAACGGCTGGGGCGGGGGCCTCCTCCGCTGATCCGGCTGTGCCGGCCTCAGGCCCGTCCCCGGCTTCGCCGGTTTCCGGATCGGGCGCATTCTCCGTCTGCTCCGGAGATGCTTCGCTGGAAGCTTCCTGTATGTATGCCTCGTCTGCCGTGCCGTCCTGCTCTGCGGCCCCGGCGGACGGTGTATCGTCCGGCCGGGCGGGCGGCGCCGCCGCACAGCCGCTCAGAATCAGCAGACACAGAAGCAGTGCAATCGGGCGCAGTTTCTCCAATGGTGCTTCCCTCTTTCTTTCTCAGTTTGCCGCGGCGCTTTCGTAGGCCCGCAGCAGGCTGCCGGGCGCCTGTCCTTCCGACGGATACAGCAGCGTCAGGTACCATAATCCGTCCTGGGCGTCCAGGAACCGCACCCGCGCCGTGATGGCCGGTATCTCTTCCGCGGCCGGCACATTCAGGATAAATGCGTGCTCCAGCGCCGGATCCTCGTCTGCCGTGACGCGGTCTGAAGCCGGAGCATCCACGTAATACGCCTGCAGGAGCCCCACGGCCAGCCGCCGGATCTCCCCGGCGTCGAGTTCCTGCAGAGAACCGTCCAACAGCTGGAGATCCATGCGCGGCAATTCCTCCGCGCCATCGGCGAGCAGCGTCACCAGCCCGTTTTCTCCGTCTGCCCGTCTCAGGGTGTTTTCGTCATAATACAATGTCAGCCGGCCGATGGCATGCGCCTCCCCGGCGTCCGCTCCTGTCTGGCCGGTCTGGGGATCCGAAGCATGCGCCGGGTCGCGGTATCCCTCCTCCACAGGATCGCCCTGCGCTGTTCCGGCGTCAGGGTCCCCAAAGCTGCCCATGGCCTGCAGCAGAAAGACCAGCGCGGCAATCAGCAGGCACACGGGGATGGCCACCAGCAACGCAGTCCGCAGATGTTCCTTGCGTTTTTTCATGCGTTGGTCCCCCCCTCGTGTTTTTGATCCACACGCTCTGCATGCGGCGCCTTGCTGCACAGGGAGAATTCATTTCTGTCCTGTTCAAAGAGAATGATGGACTTGCAGTCCCGGTACAAAAGATCCGGCGTGGCGTAGACAAGGCCCTGGTTATCCCCGGGCACGTCCCGCATCTGATCCGTGTCCCTATAGCGCGAAGGCATCTCATAGGGATCCGCCACCAGGAAATATCCCTGGCCGTCAATGACCCTGTAATCCATCAGGACCATATAGTGTTCCTGACTGGTAAAGGCGCCGGCCACCACATGAATAATCGCCATGTAGCCCTGATTCTGAATCTGGTCGATGAGCGTATCCATATTGAATTCGGACTTTGTATAAATCCTGGGCTGCTGCAGCACAGTACCGTAGCGCTCAGTCTCCAGATAGGTATAGTAAGAGGCAATGCCCAGGAAGTATTCGTTGGGCAGGCCGTAGCTCACCTGCCAGTCGCCGTCCAGCGCGTAGTGACGCATCCATTTGGGAGTGATTTCCACCTTGTGATAGGTGGAAAATACCATGGCGGCACAGGCTGTGCCGCATCCCCGGTCCCGCAGCGTTGCGCCGTTGCCCTCAAACTCAAAGATCTCATCTGCCCAGTCCGGATCCGTCTGGGCAAAATAATAGATATGGTCGGCGGTGCCGTCCCGGAGAATCGTTCCCTGCGTATTGTTCTGCACCATGGCGTATTTATAGGCCACCTCAATGTCGTTGCGGAGCGGATAACTGAGGTTCTGGAGGTTCATTGCAAGATAATACGTGATGCCGTCCAGCACCGGCTCCTTCCCTTCCATCCCGGCAAAGCGGTAAAGGGTTTCAAAAAACAGTGCCAGATGCTCATCAAAGTAGTCCACCACCTCCGGCCGCACCTGGGTATAGGTGACGAACTCATTCTTGGGAAATACGTCGTTGGAGTTCAGGTGCAGCTTGACCTCCTCCACAGCCGGGTCCCTCTGTCCGGGACGCACGGAAGGCGTGCTTTCGTCACAGGATTCCAGAAGGTACGGCGGGATTACAATGCGGCAGATATCGGTGCCGTCATAGTCAAAGGTCTCGCTGCCGAACAGGATCGGCGGCGACGCCTGCTGCAAGAGCCCGTACAGGGCCTCTTCGCTGGCATGGGAAAGCAGGGAGCAGGCGCAGAGCAGCAGCAGCGCCGCCGCGCCGCGCCAGGCCCATCTCAGGCGGCCCATGGTCAGGACTCCGGCCCGGAAGCAGGCATCACATCGTAAACAGATTCGCTGCCGTCCGTGTCACGGTAGGTATAGACGGTGAAGCCGTCATAATACAGTTCCCCGTCGTCCCCTTCTCCCAGGCAGGAAGAAGCATACGCGGAGCCGCCGGGCTTTCCGATGGCCTGATACAGGTCGTCAATGGGGGCGTCGATGAGCTCCCTGGCCCGTTCAATCTTTTCTTCCGCGGTCAGTTCGGACAGCTCTGCATCGCCGGCCTCCGGCAGCGCGGCGGCGTCGGCATCCTTCGTCTCCCCCGGATCATGGCAGCCTGCAGCCAGTGTGAGCACGGCGCAGAGCAGCAGAAGGAGTATGGTACGTCTCATTGGAAAATCCCTCCTGTGTACGATAAAACTCTCCGTCCCGGCAGGCCCTTTGCGGCCGCCGGAACACGGCGTCAAAACTCATTGTAGATAAAGGCGACGCTTTCGCCGCCGGTAAAGAGCCAGGTCAAATAGACAGCCGCGGCAATCAGCGCATAAAACACTGCCCGGGCCAGCCAATGAACCCGCAGGGCCGTCTCCACCTTATTGATAAAAGTCCACAATCGCCCGATCAACGGCCAGCCATCCTTTCCATCCCAGGTGCATGGTGTCACAGAGGAAATACGGTTCATATTCCCGGCCGGTCAAATCCAGCAGTTCCACATTCTCATACTGCGACACAATCTGCCTGACATTTTCATAATAAACCGCCCGCTCTTCTGCGGGAAAGCCGGTATAGTCATACCAGCCGCCATGCATTGGCACATGGACGAACAGC
>JAHZEF010000054.1:7907-10439 GCA_019422005.1 Clostridiales bacterium | reverse complement strand
AGACACCGGAGATCGTCATACTCCGGGGACTGCGCATAGCTGAGCCCTGCGTCCTGCCCGGCCTGCTGCTCCAGCCTGGCGCCGATGTAGGTCGCGTAATAGCTGTCCTGCATGGTAAAGCTGTTGTTGGTTGCCATTTCCGCCGCCTGCGCCATGGCCGCCCGTTCCCAGGCATCCCAGTCAAAATCCAGGGACCCCTCCGGCAGTTCCGGCCTGCCCTCCGGCAGCTCCGGCGCCTCGTTTTCGGCAATGCAGGCCCGCGCGTCCACCAGATCCCTGGTCTCCAGCATCCATCTGCTCAGCGCCGCATAAGGAAGTTCCAGCGCCCCGGTCCGGCCCTCCGCCCAGGCTGCGCTGAGAACATCTCCGGCGGTGCCGTCCTGCGGGCGAGTCCCGGTATCCGCAGCATACCGGTCAAAAAGCGCCTGCACACGGCCGGCCAAATACGTCTTGATCTCATCGGGAACCGTATCATCCAGCAGAATGTTCAGCAGCTGCTCCTGAGAATAGTTGGCCATGAACAGATCGCTGGCGATCCCCTCCGGCACGTAAGACTGCGGCGCAGTAATCAGAACAATTTTCCGCCCCTGCAGGGACGGCCCCTGGCCGCCGATGAGCATTGCATGGATGATGGACTGGCAGGAGCCCCGTCCCACCAGATCCACCTGGATGCCGGAGCCGGCAAAAAAGTTGGCCGGATGGGTGAGGATGTCGGTGGTTTTCAGCTCGCTGGAGCCGAGGATCAGCAGGCTTCCGTCCTGAGCTGCTCCCTGGGAAACCAGCCAGGTTCCGGTGATTTTTTCCGTGGCGTTCACGGGAGCCAGCGACGCGGGATAGTCGGGCATCGTGGCCCGGATGGCCGTGGAAATCCCGGCCAGCGCCGCCGCACAGAAGCCCACGGCGGCCAGCGCTGCCAGCAGTTTTTTTCTCATGTCCGGTGCGCCTGTACCGTGGCAGCGATGGCGGCCGGAGTCGCCATCTCACTGCGCTCCAGTTCCGCCGGATCTAGGCTGACAGAGAACTGGTCCTCCAAAGCCACAATCAGTTCCACCACGCCGAACGAGTCCAGCAGGCCCTCGTCAAACAGCATGGTATCTTCCCGAATCTCTCCGGGATCTGCGCCGCAGATATCGTTCAGAATCGCAATGATCTGTTCGTTCATGATTGCATCCATCCTATCAAATCAGTTTTCCGGAGAAGAGGAGCAGGCCGAAGGCAAACAAGTGGAAGGTCGCCACCGTCATAACTGCCCGGGGCATCGGGCGCCTCTTCAGCTTTTTGAACTTTTTCCAGCGGGTATCCAGCGCCTCATTGCAGCACAGGACCAGGCCGTGATAGAGGCCGTACACCAGGAAACCGGGCGTCAGGCCGTGCCACAGCCCCATCAGCGTCATGGTCAGCAGATTGGCAAGGTACGCGCTGGTATGGGGGTTGCGGAACCATTTGCCCCGCAGGGCCGCCATGCAGAACCGGTTATAGACCCTGTCCCGCAGCCAGGAGGACAGGGAAATGTGCCAGTTGCCCCAGAACTCCTTCATATCCACGCTGAGGAAAGGACGGTTAAAATTCTCCGGCACACGGATCCCCAGCAGGTACGCCGTCCCGATCGCCATCCGGCTGTAGCCGGCAAAGTTGAAAAACATAAAAAAGGTATAACCATAAAAATAGCCGATCCAATGGCCCGCGCCGCCGGCGGGCAGCGCTTCAATCCAGCAGCGCCAGATCAGATTGCCGAACACAAAATAGTACAGCGCGCCGGTCATGATGCGCCAGACGCCGTCCCGCACCAGCACAGCATACTCCTCGCCGGTGCGCGGCTGGTCAAGATCCCGCACAAAGCGGCGGTACCGGTCCAGAGGGCCGGAAGAGACGGCCGGCGCAAAGAGCAGAAAATAGCTGTAATCCAGCGGCACAAGGCGCTCCACCTTCCCGTCCCAGAGATCCAGCAGGGCGTCCACCGCACGGAAAGTCATGTAGCTGATTCCGAGAAAGGACAGGCTGAACCATGGCAGCAGCGCCAGGACCTTGAACGCCGCCATCGGCAGCAGTGCCAGCAGCACCAGACAGCGCAGCCCCCATTTTCCCGCTTTTTCACGCCGAAGGCGGAGGCCAAGCGCAGCCAGCCCCAGCTGCCACAGCCAGAAGCCCAGCAGCAGCAGGCGGGCCTGCGCCGTGTCGAAGATCACCAGAAGCAGCGCTGCCGTCGCCAGTATCCCATAATACCGCAGCCCGCGTCCCATCAGGCCGAGAATCATGGCCGGAATCAGCAGCAGCGCCAGGACACAGAAAAAAGTCAGCCCACCGTATGGGGTCATCTCGTACTCGCTCCCGTCATCATAGCATGGTGTTTAAGGCTTTTTTGTCGATTTTTCCGTTGGTGTTCATCGGGAACCTGTCCACACAGCAGATCTTCCGCGGCACCATATAGGATGGCACCAGCCTGCCCAGGGCTTCCTTGATCCGTCTGGCCCGCTGCAGGCTGGAAAGCCCATCGGGCCTCTCCAGCATGACAAAGGCGGTAAGCCCCTGGAC
>JAHZEF010000054.1:7294-7897 GCA_019422005.1 Clostridiales bacterium | reverse complement strand
GAAGCACGGCGGCCCGGGCAATATTGGGAACCTTCAGGAGATTGCACTCCACATCCTCCAGTTCCACCCGGAAGCCGTTCAGTTTCACCTGGCCGTCCAGACGGCCAATGTAGTAGATACACCCATCCGGCTCCCGGCGGCAGAGATCACCCGTTCGGTAGCCGCGCCTTCCCTTTTCATCGGTGAAAAACGCCCGGGCAGTCTGCTCCGGCCGGCGGAAGTAACCGGGGCTGACGCAGTCGCCCACAATGGCCAGCTCCCCCTCCCGGCCGTCGGGCAGGGGCTCGCGGGTATCCGGATCCAGGATCCTGCACTCCAGATTGGAAAAGCCATAGCCGATGGGCAGCGACGTCTGTCCGGCGCACATCTCCCCTGTGACCTCCACCGCCGTTACCAATACTGTCGTCTCTGTAGGGCCGTAGGCGTTATAAATATGCGCGCCGGGGAACCGGGAAAGCATTTGTTCTCCCAGCCTGCAGGTCATCACTTCCCCGCAGAATACAAATTTCCGGACGTCGGGCAGCAGCGTTCTGCAGAACTGCGGGGACTGAAGGCATATTTCCCCCAGGGACGGCGTGGAGACCCACATCGTTATGCCGGACG
>JAHZEF010000054.1:0-7273 GCA_019422005.1 Clostridiales bacterium | reverse complement strand
TAGTAGAGCGGACACACGGACACGTCGAAGGAATAGGAAATCTCATTCAGGAACACACCGCCGCCCTCCAGGCGAAACCAGGGCTCCGCACCTTGGCAAAAGGCGGCGATGTTGCCGGCAGTGATCTGAACGCCCTTGGGGCTGCCGGTTGAGCCGGAGGTAAACAGCACATAGGCCACCTCGTCCGCACGGATCCAGGTATCCGGCGTCACACGGTCGGGCCGGGACAGGATGTCACGCAGCGCAGCGCCGTCGAGCACGGCAGGCGCGCCGGCGGCCGCCCCGGACAGGCTGACCACCAGTTTCGGCTGCACCTGCTCGAGAATGCGCGCCACACGATCCGCCGGGAACGTGACGTCCACCGGTACATAGGCGCGCCCGGCCTTCAAAGCCCCGAACATGCATACGGGCATGGCCATCTCCTTGTGGCCGCAGAGCACCACCGGCGACCGGTCGGGGCCGTAAGTCTCCAGCAGCCATGCGGCGAACGCATCGGACTGGCGATCCAGCTCCGCAAACGTCAATTCCTCACTGCCGTACCGAATGGCAACCTTGTCCTCCCGGGCAAAGCGGGAGAGTTGTTCCAGCAGGAACATGGGCTGTACCTCCTATTGTGCTTCAATATCCCAGCGGTGGGTACCTTCCAGGGCAGAGTCCGGCTGCATAAAGTACTCCGCAGGATCATCGGCATAATAGCGGCCGTAAAGGGGATCAAAATGCAGAAGCTCCGATCCCACCTGGGCCAGGACCCACGCATGCTCCACCCACTGGCCCCCCGCCCGCCGGAACTGCCCCTGCAGGATCTGGCATGGATAGCCCATCCGCTGCAGCAGAACCGCCATCACCGCGGCCTCGGTGTCGCAGTTGCCCTTACGCTTGTTCAATCCGTCCAGCGCCAGCTGCTGTGTCAATTCCTCCGTAAAGCCGCCGGATACGTCCGCAGTGCCGGCACGGTAAGTGATCTCATTGCAGACCCACTGATAGACCGCCGCAAGGTTTTCCTCTTCCGGCGCTTCCGGATCACGCAGTTCTTCCAGCAGAACCCGAACCTGTTCGTCCAGTT
Organism: Clostridiales bacterium; assembly: GCA_019422005.1. Classification (GTDB taxonomy): domain Bacteria; phylum Bacillota; class Clostridia; order Oscillospirales; family Oscillospiraceae; genus Avoscillospira_A. The sequence continues at coordinate 6,210 of JAHZEF010000054.1, read as the reverse complement.
CCGCATTGCCCGTCTCATAATCCCCGAAGGCCGCCGGCGCCGCCATCGCGCCTCCTTCCGGTTCGGCGCCGTCTTCTGCCGCCCCCGGGGCAGCGGCTTCCGGCGCCCCGGAGGCGGCATGCGAAGCGCCGGGTTCACCCGCGCAGCCCATCATCAGCAGGGAAATCATCAGCCCAAACAACAGTGTCTTTTTCATTGGCTCCGATGCTCCGCAGTCACGGCAATGGCGCTCACCACACCGTCGTTCAATTCAAAGTACAGCGAGGCAGGCGTATTGTTGGCGGAGGCGGGCTCCGCTTCATAAAGGAGCATCGCCCCCTCCTCGCGGAAGTCCCCGCCGAACGTCTCCACGATCTCCTCCCGGGCGGCGCCGAATGTAATGCCTTTGGCACTGACATCCCCGCCGGTGCAGTACAATTCCATCAGGCGATCCGTTTCGCCATCCGGATAAGTATAGAGGACGCAGTCCCCATAGCTATAGGTCTTGTCCATGCCTTCGTAGACGCAGGAGATGGCTTCATAGTATTGATAGTCGTCTCCCAGCAGATCCAGGATCACTGCCACCTCCGTGTCTCCGCTGATCTCCGTACCGTTCACAGACAAGGCCATTTCCACAGGCTCGTTCTTTTGGCCGCACCCGCACAGGGAAAGCAGGGCCGCCGCCAGCAGCAGAGCCGGCCAGATCCGCTTTCTCATCTCACACGCCCTCCGCATCCACAATGGTTTCCACGCCGTTTTCCACATAGGTGAATACAATAAATGCGGCATAGGTCAGGACGCCGTCATCGCCGGGGCCGGAGCAGGAATACTCATAGCGGCTGCTCAGCGGCTGGCCGGCAATGGAATACAGGCTGCTGACATTCTGGCCGACCAGGGCCAGCACGTCTTCCAGCGTGGCTTCCGCCGCGGCAGGTTCTGCGGCCCCCTGCTCAGGCGGGGCTGCCGTCTCCTCCGGCGCTTCGGCAGAAGCTTCCGGCTCCTGCATATCGGGCTGCGCCTCAGGCTGCTGGGAAGCTGCAAACTGCTGGGCGGCGGGCGCCGCCTCCGGCTGCTCAGTCCGAACCTGTCCCGCAGCCGGAAGCTCCGGTGCAGCCTCCGCAGCTTCCTCCGTATCGGCCTGCTCCGCTTCCCGCTCAGCCGGTTCTGCAGGATCCTCCGCAGGGCGTTCCACCCCGGTGACCGGAGCCGTCGTCTTCTCTCCCGCCAGGTTCTCCGCACTGTCATTCTGCGCACTGCCGGACATGTCCATGGTTCCGGAAACATCCGGCCCCTCCTCCGGCTCAGCTTCGGCCTTCATTCCGCCGCTGCTGCAGCCTGCCAGCAGGGACAACGCCAGCAGCAGCGCAGCCGCAGAACAGATGCAATGTTTCATGATCTCATTCCCCGTTTCTTCTGTCGTTAGGCGCTGAAAGTCAGGATTTATCCAGGATTTTTATAGTAGGCGGCACAAGCGGTCTGATATGTAACCCCAAACGCCCCATACCGCTCATTGCTGATTCCCCGGCGCAGATTGAAGTTCTCAATCTGCGGATCAAACAGATACAGCGTCCCCTCCATTGGAATCTCTACCCACGCATGGGAAATCGCCCGGGAGCCCCAGTTGGCATAATAACAGGTTCCTACCCGCGCTGTGGCATCGTAACCCAGCGCACGCGCCAGGTAATAAAATGCCGCCGTGAAGTTATAGCAGTCCCCCTTGCCGGTTTCAAATATCTTGGAGGCATAGGCCGTCGCCCGCTCACCGGACATGACCGCATCGGAAATGGCCGCATTGCGTCCGAGGTAGCCGTACGCCCGAACATGGTCAAACACCGCACGCAGCTTTTCCTCCTGTGACATGGAAGCATCCGTGACTTCCGCCAGGATCTCAGTTACAAATCCGTCAATCTCATCGCTGCCGGAAGTATAGAAGCCTTCTTCATCGAAATAGAACCCCTGGAAGGAGTTGTTCCTGAGCATCTTGCCGTTGCGTGCACAGCAGACCAGCGTATTCTGGTAGGGGTGGATCGCGTTGTCCGCCCAAATCCGCCCCGTCTCATCGGCAACCAGATAAGCGTCATCTCCCAGCTCCAGAATCCCCGGAGTCCGGCAAAGCGCCCCGGAGGGTTCCACATAGTATCCGGCGCCGCCCGAGAAATACATGCCGGAGGGCAATATCTGCAGATTGACCGACTCCGGAACCCAGCTGCCGTCGCTGTCACACTGATGGTCCACGGCCGCCTCCAGAATTTCCGCATAAGCCCAGTGCTCCGGCAGAACATCCACAAAAAGCACCTGCTCTATGGAATCAACATAATCGGCATCCGGCAGGCGCCCCAGCGCGCGGTTGATCATGGTCACTGCAACCGCCCGCGTCACCGGCATATCTGCCTGCACATCAATTTCCCCGGGAAACCAGCCCTGTTCTGCGGCAAAGGCCCAGTAAGAAGAATACCATGGGCTGTCCGCCGCCGTTTCCATGGGCCGGGCAGCTCCCTCCGTATCCATGGCACAGCACAGCATTGCGACAAATTCCGACATTTTTGCTATGGAATCCGGCCGGAAAGTCCCGTCGCCATAGCCCGTCAGGATCCCGGACAACTGGTTCACCGCCGGCGCATACCACTGCCCCTCCGGCACATCACGAAATATCTGCGTGCCCGGCTTCACAATGTGCAGATTGGCAAACATCTGAGCAATCTGCGCCCGTGTAATTGGCCTGTCCGGATGGAAAAAACCTTGATTTCCCTGAACGTACTGCGCATGCGTCACCGTTTCCGCCGCGGTATTTCCGTTCCTGCCCGCTGCCTGCGCCGTCACGAATACCGATGAAAGCCCTGCTGGCTTCTGGTTCCGCTCTGACGACGCCACGGCAATAGCGATGAAAAGGCTCAGAAAAATGCCGGCCGCCGCCAGCACACGCGTAGATAATTTCACATCCAACACCCGGTTTCATTTATAAAGAATAAAAACAAATCAGGTATCCTACCACCTGTTTGTACACACAATTTATATGCCGGTGTCATTCCACAAAGCTATTTCGGCAATTTCAACCCCAATTCTTCAGATTTTCCCTTTCAAAAGGTTGAAAATGCGCGGCTGATCACACCGGAATTCAACTGATTTTAAACTCCTTCGGCAAATTATAACATGAATACTAACATAAATAATAACATATAAATCACCGCTTTTCAAACATAAAATATGTTGCGAGGTGATTGCATGGATGATGAACGATTAATCATATCTCCGAAACGTGCAAAAGGGGAGGATGGCTTTAAAACTTTTTCGATACGGATCAGGGAAGATTTGGTTGAAAAAATTAACAATATTTCCACGCAGACAGGTTACAGCCGCAATGAACTGATTGGCAGGTTTTTGGAATATGCGGTTGAGCGCTGCACAATAGCCGAAACCAAACAAGAGGAGCAAAAAGACTGATTCGTCTTTCTGCTCCTCTTATATGATGCTTGAATTGGATCCCATACTACTTTTTCAGCAAACCGGATGGCGGGCATCACACAATGCCCGCAGAAACCTGAGATTATGATCTGATTGATTTCCCCATCCCCGTTCCTTCCCTCCGTCCTTTCCGCCGCCCGGCTTACGCCTCCATCCGGGCTTCTGCCGAATTTGCCGCCTGAAGGCGGGCTTGCGCCGTCCCCGCTGCGGAAGCCGGCACTTTCGTAACGGCCAGAAAAAACAAATAACCCGAACCCATCGCCAATTGGAAACAGGTTCGGATTATATTGGTCTGCTCAAATGTAATAAATAGGCTGTTTCGGCAGACCGTTTTCCCCACCAAATCATAACCCAGCATAACGGTTATGATTTGGAAAGGAGAAGCCAGGGAGCGGGCGGGTGACGGCTTTTTTGCCGCAGGCATAAAAAGCCGTCGGAGCAAAGCGGGCTTTGCTCCGACGTGGTGCCGGTGGCCGGACTCGAACCGGCACGCTGTCGCCAGCGGTGGATTTTGAGTCCACTACGTCTACCAATTCCATCACACCGGCACGTTCCGCGCTACTATAATATAGATTCCGGAAAATAGCAAGAAATTTTTACTTCCCGTGCTGTCCCATATGCTCTGACAAATGCTTGGAGAGCAGCGCCAGCGAAGCGGCCATATTTTCATTTTGAACCAGAATATTCGCCGGGACATCCAGATGGGTGGGCGCAAAATTCCAGATCGCCGCAATTCCGGCGTCTATCAGCAAATTGCAAACCCGCTGGGCATGCTCGGCCGGAACCGTGATAATTCCGATCTTGATTTTCTGCTCTTTGCAGAATTGCGCCAGCATGGAAACCGGCAGGATATTTTTCCCGCTTTTCATTTTGCCGATCAGGGTCTCGTCGGTGTCAAAGGCCGCCACAATATTCAAGCCGTATTCGGCAAAGCCGCTGTAGCCCAGCAGCGCCTTTCCCAGCTTTCCCGCGCCTATGAGCACCGCGTTGTTGGTATTGCTGTATCCCAGAAACTCCTCAATATCCACAATCAGCCCGTCCCGCGGATATCCGATTTTCGGGCGCCCGCCGTCAGAAACCATGGCCAGGTCTTTGCGGACCTGCACTTCCCCCATGTTCAGGGCCGATGCCAGCGCCGTTGCGGAAATATGTGTCTGGCCGTTTTCAGGCATTGCCTTCAGATAGGAAAGATAAATCGGCAGCCGCTTCAGGACTGCTTTCGAAATCTCCTTTTGCGCCAAAACACACCACTCCTTCTCAGAAATTTCCGCCGACTCCCATGGTTTTATCGCGATATCATAGGTATTATAACATTCATTCTGCAATTTTACAATCAAAAATTTGCATTCATTCGGAAAATATCGATATTTTCCGAATGAATGCAAAAAAATCAGGCATGTTTCAATTATAGATCTGCCGGGAAATCTCCCGCCGCAGGCGAAGCATAATCCGCTTTTCCAGCCGCGAGATATAAGACTGGGAAATCCCCATCATATCGGCCACTTCTTTCTGTGTTTTTTCCGTCCGGCCGCCCAGGCCGAACCGCATGGCCACAATCCGCTGATCCCGGTCCGGCAGGCGTTCCAGGGCCTGCTGCAGAAGCTGCAGGTCCACATCCTCTTCCATGGGCCGGATTACCGTGTCGCCGTCGGTGCCCAATACGTCGGAGAGCAGCAGTTCATTGCCGTCCCAGTCGGTATTGATCGGTTCATCCAGGGAAATTTCCGTTTTCTGGCCTGAGATCTTCCGGATATACATCAGGATCTCGTTTTCAATGCACCGGGAGGAATAGGTCGCAAGCTTGATGTTCCGGTCTGATTTGAACGTACCCACGGCCTTGATCAGCCCGATGGTCCCGATGGAAATCAGGTCTTCAATATTCACGCCGGTGTTCTCAAACCGTCTGGCAATGTAGACCACCAGCCGCAAATTGCGCTCAATGAGAATTGCCTTGGCTTCTTCATCGCCGGCCATCAGGCGCGCAATCAGCGCCTGCTCCTCCGCGCCCTTCAGCGGCGTCGGCAGAATATCGCTTCCGCCGATATACATCACCTTTTCCGGCTGGATCAGTCCCAGCCGCACCAGCAATCCCAGCCATTTTCCTTTCATACTCTGCCTCCTATCAATGCGGTGTAGGCGCCGCCGTCTGAAACAGGCGTCGGCGAAAAGGCCACCAGCCCTCCCTGCACCATTTGTTTTCCCACCCGTATCCGGTCGCATCGCATGGCCAGCAGCAGCCCGCCGGCCGTTCCGACCGCCCGGTACGGAATCAGGCGCCACTTCCCCGCTGCCGCCGCACCGGACAGGCGCGGCAGCAGCTCCGCAGGCTGCGCGAACTGCGCGCCGGTCAGCTCCGCTCCCGCTTCCGCCGGCAGCAGGGCCTTCGCCACCTGCCAATCCGCCACCAGGACCCCGCGGTTTGAAACGGGATCCTTGAGCGTATTGCCGGAATCCCGCAGCGCCGTCAGCTTGACCGTCTTTTCCCCGGCGTTCAGTTCCACGGGCACCAGCTCCCCTCCCGTATGCTCGGCAATCCCGGCAAACACCGTTCTGGCCAGGACATAGACCGCCGCGGCAAGCAGCAGCAGAACCCTGCCGCTGACCGGATAATAGGCCGCGCCGTTCAGCAGCATCAGGCTGACGCCGAACAGGTTCATCATGACCATGACAACGCCGCAGAAAGCCACGCTCAGGGCCAGAAACAGAAATCCCAGCTTGATCGCCGACCGCTTCCAGCCGTATGCGCACAGCAGCATCAGCACCATCACC
>JAHZEF010000053.1:2484-14602 GCA_019422005.1 Clostridiales bacterium | reverse complement strand
TGGTCGGCTCACTGTCAGATGGCGCGGAAGGGCTGTCGCCACTGTCCTGGGGGGAGGCGGCGCCGGCTGTTTCCGATGGGCCGGGGGAAACGCTGCTGTCTGCTTCAGAGCAGCCGGCGAAAAGCGAACAGAGCAGAAGTACGGCAAGAAGCAGACTGAGGGGTTTCATCGACTTTGTTTTCATAATCAGGTCTCCTTTGTTTCAATTTGAACCGGCAGCCAGCCGGATCGTTCACCTCTGACGGTATTGTTCCATGGTACGGCGCTCTGCGGCGGCTTTGCGGCTTCGATGGACGGCAAGCCGGACGACAGGCGGAATGATCGCAGCGGCCAGCGCCAGAAAATAGGGGAGCATGGAGAGGATGTGAACGGAATACCCCCGTCCGGACAACGCCAGTACAACCGCTTCTGCAAAGCCGAACAGCAGGCAGACCAGCAATGTGGGGATCGGTTCGGCACGGGTCAGGGTAATGGCCGCCAGTGCGGTGAAGCCGCGGCCATTGGTCATCCCGACGTTGAACATATTCAGAGACAGCGCCAGCTGAGCGCCGGCCAGGCCGCATAAACTCCCGTTGAGCGCAAGTGCAATGTATCGGGTGCGCTTGACGGAGATCCCGGCGGAGGCGGCGACTTCGCTGTTCAGGCCTACGGCACGGACCGACAGGCCGAACCTGGTGCGGTAGAGCAGAAAATGCAGCAGGAAGGGCATCAGCAGCGCCAGGTATATCAAAGCGGAATGGCTGTTGAGCGCTGCGCCCAGGACCGGGATGCGTTCCAGCAGCGGCAGGGACAGCGTTGGGAGTGCAAACTCCTGGGGGAGAATATAACGGCCGGTAACGCCGAAGATCGGGACCAGCAAATAGCGGGTCAGCCCGGAAGATATGGTGATGACCGCAATGGCGCAGATGGTTGGATCCACTTTCCATTCAAAAATGAATACGGCGTAAATCAGGATCAGGATCATGCTGATCAGCGCGGCAGCCAGGATTCCGCCTCCGATGCTGCGGGTGATGTATGCGCCGACAATGGAACTGAACGCACCCATCAGCATAAAACCTTCCAGCGCCAGGTTGAAGATGTTGACGCGGGAGGCGAAGACGCCACCGAGCGCCACGAGAAGGACGGGGCCGGCCAGACGGACGGAAAGGTTTAACAGTGAAATCAGATCCATGATCATTCCCCCCTTTTTGCGGCAGCCTTGCCGGCGGAATGGCGGATGATGCTGACAGTGGAGAAGAACATGACAAATCCCTGAACCACCTGGACCATCTCGGCCGACACGCTGGTATCGATGGACAGAAGCACGGAGCCGCTTTGCAGCGCGCCCAGAACGGCGGCGCCCAGGACAATCCCAATTGGATTATGCTGGCCGATCAGCGTGGCGGTCATGCCGTTATATCCCATGCCGGCGGCAAAGCCGTCGTAGACAATGTGATAGACGCCCAGAATCTCTCCGATGGCGGCCAGGCCTGCCAGAATCCCGGCGAGGAAGGCGGCGGTAAAGATTACGCGCTTTGGGGAGAGGCCGCTGACCCTGGCAAACTGGCTGTTTTGTCCGGTCATCCGCAGCTGATAGCCTGCGGCGGTGCGCCGCAGGATGAACTGGTAGAGGAGGATGATTACAATTATGGCCGCCAGCAGGCCGGTCTGGCTGATCTGCTCCGGAATCGGCAGGGATTTCGGCATGGATGCGTTTTTGTCTGCAATTCCGGAGTACAGCAGCGTCCAGCTGGAGAACAGCGAAAGGATATAGTTCATCATAACGGCCACAACAATTTCATTGATCCCCAGCAGCGTTTTAAACAGTGCCGGAATCAGGGTTGCAATGCCGGAGACGACGCAGGCCGAAAGAATCATGGCGGTTATCCGCAGGAACAGGGGCGTACCCTCCAGGGCGCGGGAAACGAAAGCGGCTGCAGTGGCGGCGGCATACATCTGCCCCTCCTGCCCGATGTTGAAGTAACCGCAGCGCTGACAGAGGGAAAAGGAAAAGGCCAGCAACAGAATGGGAATCATATATCGGATGGTGTTGCGGATTCCGGCAATGCTTCCGAAGGCGCCGCGGGCCAGGGCGGTATACGCTTCAACAGGGCTGTCGCCGGAAATAGAGACGACAAGGCCGGAGACTGCGAAGGCGACGAGAATTGCCAGGACTGGATTCAGCGTCCGGATCAGCCGGTCGTGCTGCTCCTGCCTGAAGAGATTGCGGAACGATATCTGGTGTTTCACAAAGAATCCTCCTTCCCGCGGCCCTCCGGGACAACGCCGCCCATCAATAAGCCGATTTCCTCTTCCGAGGCCTTGTCCGGCTCGGTGATCTCACCGGAACAGCCGCCGTCGAAGAGGATGATCATCCGGTCGCTGAGGCTCATTAGCTCCTCCAGGTCGGCGGAGACGAGCAGGACCGCGGCGCCGGCTTCCTTCTGGTCCAAAAGCTGGCGGCGCACAAAGTTGATGGCGCCGATATCCAATCCGCGGGTTGGCTGTGCTGCAACGAGGACCTGGGGCTTACGGTCGATCTCACGGGCCAACACGATTTTCTGCATGTTGCCGCCGGAAAGGGATCGGACCGGCTTGCCCGGATGAACGCCCCGAATGTCAAATTTCGCTGCCATTTCAGCGGCATACCGTTCGATTTCCTTTTTCTGCAGGATTCCATAGCGGCTGAAGGGCGGCAGGTTTTCCCGTCCGCAGATCAGGTTTTCCGACAGGTCGCCGTCCAGGGAGAGCCCGGTGGTCATCCGGTCGTCGGAGATATACGCCAGCCCGGCCTCTCTGCGCTGCCGGATGTGCAGATCTGTAATGTCCTGGCGGCAGAGCAGCAGCGAGCCGCCGGACGGCCGGTCTGTACCGATCAGCAGATTGAGGAGTTCCGTCTGCCCGTTTCCCTCCACTCCGCCGATTCCCAGGATTTCACCGGCCCGGACAGAAAAAGACAGGTCGCGCACTTTGGCAACGCCGTCTCCGTCGAAGTACCAGAGATGCCGGGCTTCCAGGACAGGGGCGCCGACAGGGCCGCTCCTGTCGTTTTTCAGCAGCTGAACGTCCTGGCGGCCGATCATGGCGCGGGCGATCTCCGTTTCCGACGCTTCCCGCTTCTGCCATCCGGCCCGGACGACGCGCCCCTTGCGCATGACGGTGATCCGGTCGCTGATTTCTGTGACCTCACGAAGCTTGTGGCTGATAAATACAATGGATTTTCCCTCCGCCTTGAGCTCCCGGATAATCTGGAACAATCCTGCGGTCTCCTGAGGGGTCAGCACGGCCGTAGGTTCGTCCAGGATCAAAATTTCCGCGCCAAAGTACAGCGCTTTGATGATCTCCACTTTCTGCCTCTCGCCGATAGACAGGGTTTGGATCGCCTTATCCGGAGAACATTTCATACCGAACCGCTGCAGCAGGCAGCTGACCTGATGATGGGCCTCCCGCCGCCGGATCAGGCCGAGCCTGGCTGGCGTATGCCCCAGAATGATGTTTTCCAGAATGCTCATATTCGGAATCTGCATGAAATTCTGATACACCATGCCAATCCCGAGGGACCGCGCGCCTGTGACATCGTACTGCCGTTGCTGGCCGCGGATCCGGATCGTACCCTGGTCGGGCGTGTACTGCCCGTACAGAATTTTCATCAGGGTACTTTTCCCCGCGCCGTTTTCACCCACAAGCGCATGCGTTTCTCCGGGACGGAGATCAAAGCTGATGTGATCATTGGCCAGAACGCCAGGAAAACGTTTTACAATGTCTTGCATTTCAACCAGGTTTGACATCAGGATCACCACACAATTCATATAGTCGTATATACGAGTATATGACATTATAAGATCAAAAAAAGAAGCTTGTCAATCGCGCAGATTCGACAAACCTTTTCTGCCTGTTTATTGCATAACGCTGAATGGTTTCGATGCGAAAGTGGCAGAGAGGCGGTCCGCCCTGAAAATCGGGAAGACAGACGCTTTGCCGGTTTTCACAGGATCTGAATTGCGGGTACGGGCATGCAGATGAAATATTTGTGCATCCGCCGGCTCTGCAGGCGGATGCACAGGAAAGGCCGCCATCCCGTTTTTCATGCCCGTTCCCACAGCATAAGGTGATCGGAAAACGTGATGTTCAGCTGTTTTTGCTCATGAAGATAGGACAGACAGGAGCGGAGCGTTGCCCCGACGGTGGCGTACTGGTTATGCACCATCTTCAGCTGGTAATGCAGGAAGACAGCCCGGATCACCTGCTCTGTGGTTTGCGGGGATCTGCAGAGCTCCAGAAGCAGGCTGAGAATCTCCAGTGTTTTTGCGCGGTTTTTGGCGGCCAGGGGGCGGATGTCCTCCGTGGGCGCGGCGTGGGAGGGGATGAACAGGCAGCCCTCCAGCGTTTCCAGCCGGTCCAGGGTTTCCAGATAGCGCTCCACGTCGTAAAGGTAGGATACGTGATATTTTTCCAGCGCCTCCTCGGAGAGCACCGCGTCGCCGACAAACCAGACGCCGTCGTCGGTACGGTATCCCACCATTCCGGCGGCATGGCCGGTCAGCGGCGTAAAGGAAAGGCCCGCCGGCAGGGCCGCCTCCTCCAGAGCGCGGCAGTCGGAGGGATGGGCCTGAAGGAATTTGTTGCGGATTTCCCGATATGGGTATGCGCCGAACAGCACCATAGGCTCCAGAACCGGGTCGCGGATAAAGGGCGCTTCCACGCCCCAGGCATAGGCAGTGCAGCCGGTGCGCTGCTGCAGCAGCGCATTGCCGCCCACATGGTCGGCGTGGGAATGGGTGTTGAAAATGGCGGACAGGGCCCATCCCTCCGCCTCCAGATGACGGAGGACTTTTTTGGCGGCGCCTCCGTCATTGCCGCTGTCGATCAGGCAGACCTCCGCCCCGGCATGCTGATATATGCCGATTTTGGAAGGGCTGTCGATATAACATGTGCGGTTTCCCACACGGATCAGTTCATACATGGACGCCTCCGTTCAGCGGGCGCGTGGATTGGAAGCCGCGGCACAGGCTGCGGCCCGGCATGCCCCTGACCGGTTGATTGTAGCATAAAACGGCGCGGATGTCACGATCCGGTGAAAAATGAGGGAAGCCTCTTGTGCATGCCGCCGCCGCTGTGATATCATAGCATGCAGAGAACAGCCGGATGGAGCCTGACGGAGGGGAAAGGGGCGCGCGGGATGTATACGGGGATTTGGGCGGTTATTGACCGGGTTGTACAGATCCTGTGCTGGATTGCGCCGTTTACATTTGTTTACGGACTGGTCTATGCGATCCGGGATGCGGTTTCCGGGGGCGAGCGGGACGTTGCGCTGGGCTTTCTCGCTGCGGTGAGCCTGCTGGTGATTGTTGCGGCCTGTGTGATGTGAGCGGGCTGAATTTATCGAAAGAAAGGGATATTGCTACATGCGTATCGTCGTTAAAATCGGCACGTCCACGCTGACGCATGCCACAGGACGGCTGAATATCCGCCGGGTGGAGTGCCTTTGCAAGACCTTGTCCGATCTGAAAAATGCGGGAAATGAGATCATCCTTGTATCCTCCGGCGCCATCGGCATGGGGGTCGGCAAACTGATGCTGCCGGGCCGGCCTGCCGATATGCAGACCAAACAGGCCGCCGCCGCCGTGGGGCAGTGTGAATTGATGTATACTTATGACAAGCTGTTCGAGGAGTACCATCACACGGTGGCGCAGGTGCTGCTGACCGGAGAGGACGTCTGCAATGAAACGCGCCGCCGCAATATGAAAAATACACTGATGCGTCTGCTGGAACTGCAGGCCATTCCCATTGTCAATGAGAACGACGCGGTGGTGACCGATGAGATCGGTGTGGACAACACCATCGGGGAAAACGACACGCTGTCCGCCATCGTGGCGCAGCTGACGGAGGCGGATTTGCTGGTGCTGCTGTCAGACATTGAAGGGCTTTATACAGCGGATCCCCGCCGGGATCCGGAGGCGCGGCTGATCGAGCGGGTGGAAGCCATCACTCCGGAGATTGAGGCGCTGGCCGGCGGAGAGGGCTCCTCGCTGGGGACCGGCGGCATGGCCACCAAGCTGTCGGCAGCGAAAATTGCGCTGGAGGCGGGGACGGATATGGTGATTGCCAACGGGCAGACGCCGGAGATCCTCTATGAAATTGCCGGCGGCAAGGCGGTCGGCACCCGTTTTATTGCAAAGGAGAGACGCGTATGACAACGATGGAACAGCTGCGGGAGGCCCGGGAGGCATGCCGGGCACTGGCGCGGGCCTCGGCGGAAGAGAAAAACCGGGCGCTGCTTGCCATGGCAGAGGCGCTGGAGCGGCAGGAGGCGGAGATCCTCTGTGAGAACGTCCGGGATCTGGATGCGGCCCGGGGGACGATTTCCGAGGTGATGCTGGATCGCCTGGCCCTGAGCCACGAACGCATTGCCGGTATGGCGGAAGGGATTCGTCAGGTGGCGGCGCTGCCGGATCCCGTGGGACGCGTGCTGGAAACGGTGGAACGGCCCAACGGCCTGCGGATTGAGAAGGTTTCGGTTCCCATGGGTGTGGTGGCGATTGTCTATGAGAGCAGGCCGAACGTCACGTCCGACGCGGCGGCGCTGGCGCTGAAAAGCGGCAACGTCTGCGTCCTGCGGGGCGGAAAGGAAGCGTTCCGAACGGCCAACGCCATTACAGAGGCGCTGCGCAGCGGCTTGCAGCAGGCCGGCTTGCCGGCGTCCTGCGTCAGTATGCTGCAGGATACAGGCCACGAGAGCGTGCGCGAGCTGATGCGTGCCGTGGGGCTTGTGGATCTGCTGATCCCGCGCGGCGGCCCGGGGCTGATCAATGCCTGTGTCCGGGACGCCCTGGTGCCGTGTATTCAGACCGGCACCGGGATTTGCCATGTCTATGTGGATCAGGATGCAGATCAGGAGATGGCGCTGGATATTGTGGAGAATGCAAAGACCAGCCGCCCTTCGGTTTGCAATGCCGAGGAAGTGCTGCTGGTGCACCGGAAGATCGCAGCGGAATTCCTTCCGAAGCTGCGGTTCCGGCTGGAGCGGGACCGGGTGCGGGCAGGCAGGCAGCCGGTGGAGCTGCGCTGCGATCGCCGGGCCGCGGCGATCCTGGGAGGCCCGGCTGCCGGGCCCCAGGATTTTGACACCGAGTTCCTGGACTATATTCTGGCGGTGGCGGTGGTGGACAGCGCGGAGGATGCCATTGCGCATATTGCGGCGCACTCCACCGGCCATTCGGACGCCATCGTGACGGAATGTGCGGAGACGGCCGATTTGTTTGCAGCGCTGGTGGACAGCGCGGCAGTTTACGTCAATGCGTCCACCCGCTTCACCGACGGCGGCGAGTTCGGCCTGGGCTGCGAAATGGGGATTTCCACACAGAAGCTTCATGCCAGAGGCCCCATGGGACTGCGGGAGCTGACGTCGTATAAATACGTTGTCCGCGGCAGCGGCCAGATTCGTTAGGAGGCGTTTACCATGGCATATTTGTTTGGATTTATCGGGACAGGCAACATGGGAGGGGCGCTGGCCAGGGCGGCCTGCCGGACAGTGGATCCGAAAGAGGTGCTGCTGTCCAACCGGACGGCGGCCCGGGCCGAGGCGCTGGCTTCGGAGCTGGGCTGCGACGCAGCGTCCGGAAACGCGCAGGTGGCCCGGGAGGCGAAGTATATTTTCCTGGGCGTCAAGCCGCAGATGATGGAGGAACTGCTGGCGGAGCTGGCGCCGGTTCTGGCGGCCCGGACGGACAGGTTTATCCTGGTCTCCATGGCGGCGGGATTGAAAATGGAGCGGTTGGCGGCTATGGCGGGCGGCGCGTATCCGGTTCTGCGCCTGATGCCCAACACGCCGGCGGCCATCGGTGAAGGCGTGATTTTGTACGCGGCCAATGATCTGGTGACTGCGGATGAAATTGCGGAGTTTACCGGCGGAATGGCGGCTGGCGGACTGCTTGACCCGCTGGAGGAGCGGCTTTTGGATGCCGGGAGCGCCGTGGCAGGCTGCGGCGGCGCATTCTGCAATTTGTTCCTTGAGGCGCTGGCGGACGGCGGCGTGGCCTGCGGGCTGCCCAGGGCGAAGGCGCTGCAGTATGCAGCCCAGATGGTTGTCGGCACGGGACGGCTGGTGCTGGAGACGGGCAGGCATCCCGGCGCCCTGAAGGATGAGGTCTGTTCGCCGGGCGGCAGCACCATTCAGGGCGTCCGTGCGCTGGAGCGCGGCGGGTTCCGCAGCGCGGCCTTTGAAGCGGTTGTTTCAGCCTATGAAAAAACGGTGGATCTGGGAAAATAAGAGAAAACAAAAGCGCCTGACCGGCGGCCGGACGGAGGGGTCCGATGGCCGCCGGTCAGGCGCTTTTTTGCAATTCGGAACATACGATGGAAGAAACAGGCTGATTGGGGGGACCGGATATGACATGCCGGTTCAGTGAAGTTGCGAAGGCGTATTTGGCACAGTTCCATCAAATCCTGGAAGAGATGATTCATCAGATGAATGCTGCGGAGACGACGGACAGCATTTCCGGAGAATTTATTGCACAGATGATTCCCCGCCACAGGGCGGCCATCCGGATGTCGGAAAACCTGCTCCGGTATACCACGAGCGTGCCGCTGCAGGATATCGCGTCCGGAATTGTGGCGACGCAGACACAGGGCGTTGCCGACCTGGAGGCTGCCGCAGCGCAGTGCGGGCGGCAGCCCAGCGCGCAGCGGGATCTGGAACTGTACCGGCGGCGCTTTCGCAGGATTGCGGATCAGATGTTCTGCGAGATGGGCAATGCCTGTGAGACCAACAGCATGGAAGCCGACTTGATCCGGGAAATGATTCCGCATCACATGGGGGCGATCCGCATGTCCGAAAACGCGCTGCGTTATACGCTCTGCCCGGAACTGGAACCGATCCTGGAGGCCATACTCTCATCCCAGAGCCGCGGGATTCGGGAAATGCAGCGCCTGCTCCGCGGTATCTCCTGAAGGGCAGGGCCGCACGGCGGGAACGCCGCTATCGGTCCGTCCCGGAAGGGCGGCGGCGCTGCCGGCGCAGTACGGTCAGCAGGTTGCAGATGCTTGTGACGGCGGCCATTCCGATGGCAAGGCCCAGGGCAATGTTCCATGTCTCAAAGCCATAGCCGGACAGCGCTTCGGCATCGCCGGCCACGGCGCTGTACATGGCGTAATACAGGGAGCCGCCGGGTACCAGAGGGATCACGGAGGGGATGATGAATATGGTGGCCGGCGCCTTCAGCAGCCGGGCCATAAGTTCGGCGTAGGCGGCGGAGAAGCAGGAGGCCAGGATGTTGGAGACCAGAAGCGAGCCGGCAAATCCGCGGACCCAAAGGTAAAATCCCCAGGAAAGCAGGCCGCCCAGGGCAGCGAACAGCAGCTTGGCGCCGCGGATATGAAACAGGAGGGAGAATCCCAGGGATCCCAGAAAGGCAGTTGCCAATTGCAGAACCATCAGAGCCCCCTCCCCAGCAGGTAAATGGCCAGACAGAAGCCGCCGGCAATCCCCGCGGCCTGCAGCAGTGATTCGCAGAGCCGGGACAGCCCGGAAACCGTGTCGCCGGACAGCAGATCCCGGATGGCGTTGGTGATGGCGATTCCCGGAATGGTCAGCATGATGCAGCCGATCAGGATTTTGTCCAGATGGGCGCCCAGGCCCAAACGCACCAGGCCGATTCCGCCCAGGCCGGTAAGCAGGGAGACGGCGAACAGATAGAGGATGGGGTTGGCCTGCCTGCGGAGCGGCAGCAGCATCAGCGTTTCGATGAGAAGGGCGAGAATCCCCGCCGCCAGCGCGTCCCGGGGCCCGCCTCCGAAAAATACTGCGAACGCAGCCGCAGTCATGACTGCGGCAAGATAGGAAACCGGCTTCGGCAGCGGGCGGGGCACAGAGACGGCGGCGTAGCGGCGGCGGATCTCTGCGACCGAAGGCGCGTGGGCACAGATATAGCGGGACAGGCTGTTGAGCTGGTCCAGCCGCGCGAAATCCGTGGTGCCCTGGCGGATGCGGCGGGTTTGGGTGATCACGGTGTCATCGTCGATTTCCAAAGTGACGATCATGTTGGAGGTGATGGTAAAGGTGTTGACGCGCCGGATGCCGTAGCCGACGCACATGCGGTTGACACTGTCCTCCACACGGCTGATTTCAGCGCCGCTGTTCTGCATATCCTCGCCGATATCCAGAATGGCATGGAGCAGCTGGTGATACGATACTGACATGGCAGAGCTCCGTTTCTTCAGAAAAATACCCGCGGGATATCCCGCGGGTACATTATAGCAGGGAGTTTTCAATTGGGAAACCCTAAAATACGGCCGTGGGTTCAGACGCCCCGTGCGGTTCCTGCGGAAGGTGCCGCCGCAGGAACCGCAGGAAGTTTCCGCCGAGTACGCCGGAGACGGCGCCGCGGTCCATGCCGTGCTCCAGCAGCAGCGCGGTCAGCTCCGGCAGCTGGCCATAATCCCGGAGGATGTCTTCCTCTTCCGGGTTCCAGCTTTGCCAGAAGGCCCGGGGACGGGGCAGCGCCTCCATGTAATCCCGCGCCAGATCCAGGCCCAGACCGGCGCTGCCGGGGCCGGCCTGCTGCTCAATATGGAAAATCTGCCTGCAGAGATCTTCCAGCGTCCCGGCGCTGCCGGGGCTGCGCGCCAGAAAGCGGACCTGGTTTATGCCGATGACGCCGCCCCTGCGGCCCAGACTCTGCAGTTGAGCGTTATCCAGATTGCGCGCGTGGCGGCAGAGCGCGCGGCAGTTGGAATGGGTGGCCAGAACAGGGCCTCCGCCCAGCGCAAGCAGGTCGTGGAAACCGGCGTCGTTCAAATGGCTGACGTCCAGGATCATCCCCAGAGACCAGGCTGCCTGTGCCAGCTCTCTGCCGAAAGGCGTCAGGCCGGCTCCGGGCAGGCCGCAGCCGTCGGCAGCCTGTGTACGGCCGTTCCAGGTCAGGCCCAGGAGCCGGACGCCGAGCGTATAAAACGGCAGCAGAAGCTCTGCGGAACCGCACAGCGGCTCCGTACCCTCCATGGCGAGCAGAACGGCAATGCGTCCGTCTGCCAGCGCTGCATCCAGCTCCGCCGCGTCCTTTACAAGCTGAAAGGCATGCCTGCTCTCCTTGATTTCTGCCAGCAGCGCGCCGATCTGTGCCAGCGCCGTCCGGAGCGCCATCTCCGGCAGATAGGATGGATGCACATAGACTGCGCCGATCAAAACCCGGATTCCCGCCGCCCGGCAGCGGGGGAGATACCGGGCAAGCAGCGCGCCGGATTCGCCGGCCTGCCGGCGCAGCTGGAGTTCTGCCGGCAGGTCCGCGTGGCCCACCACCACCGGGCAGGCGCGATGCAGCGCCAGCGCCTCTTCGCGGCGGCTCATGGCGTCACCCGGCACAGGGAGAGAAAATACCGGAACAGAGGAAGGCCGCTGACGGCATCCGGCCGGGCAAAGCGTCCGCAGAGACGCTCAGGATGCCACTGGACGGCCAGCACCGGAAGCGTGTCGTGGCAGAATGCTTCAATGACGCCGTCCTCGGAAACCTGAAGGATTCTGCAATGCGGCGGCATTCGGTCCACAGCCTGATGGTGCCAGCTGTTGACGGTGCATTCCGGGCCGTATAACCCTGCCAGAATGCCCGCAGTCCGCGTATTGTGCACGCGGTCTGCGCCGTTGGGCAGCCCCGTATGGCCGGGGAGATCCTGCAGCAGCGTTCCGCCCAGCGCTGCCGTCAGAAGCTGTGCGCCGCGGCAGATACCGAGAATCGGCTTTTTTTCCGCCAAAAAGCGCCGGCAGAGGGAAAGTTCGCTGCGGTCGCGGTCCGGATCCAGATTCCGGCAAACGCCCAGGTTCTCCTGGCCATACAGTGCCGGGTCCAGATCGCCGCCGCCCGGCAGCAGCAATCCATGGCAGCCGTCTTCCTGGCCGGCAGCCTGTGCGCCGGCCAGCTCCAGAGCCTCCACATAGTTTGGAGCCTGCTCCGGCGGCACGCTGAGTAAAATCTGTGGCTTCATACCCCACCGCCTTTCTTCTGATACCGTATGCGGCGCCCCGGCGGTTCATGCCTGGCGGCCGGTCTTCGCCTGCGCCGGATGAAAAAACTTCTTGACTTTTCGCCCTGTGTCCGCTATAATCATCATGCTCTTGAGATGCTGGTATAGCTCAGTTGGTAGAGCA
>JAHZEF010000053.1:0-2474 GCA_019422005.1 Clostridiales bacterium | reverse complement strand
AGCTGATTTGTAATCAGCAGGTCGGGGGTTCGAGTCCGTCTACCAGCTCCAAGCGATAGTGGCATGGACAAATTCATATGGGGGATTTCCCGAGTGGCCAAAGGGGACAGACTGTAAATCTGCTGGCTATGCCTTCGGTGGTTCGAATCCACCATCCCCCACCAAGTAGAGCAGGCATCTAGATGCCTGCTCTATTTTTAAATTTAGGAGGTCTCTCATCTCCTGGCATCCACACGGACACACAGCCTTATGTACACAGTGCTGTGGAGAACATCATTTTAGACACACCCAGAACACCGTTTGGCCACATGGATTCCGCGAGACAGCCAAATCAAGTGACTATATCACCAAAGATTCAATGTCCGATAAAAGCGAACCAGTGTATCCATCCATCACAAACGAAAGTAGGTGCAGTATGAACCGGCAGGTATTGATTGAGACGGCGCGCGGCGACCGTGCGCCGGATCTGGTGCTCAAAAATGGGAGAATCATCGAGGTATTCACGGGAACAATTTTGCGGGCGGACATCGCCATCACAGACGGCTGGATTGCAGGCGTCGGATCGTATGACGGCCCCAACACCGTGGATCTGCAGGACCGCTACATCTCCCCCGGGTTTATCAACGCCCACTGCCATGTGGAGTCCTCCATGGCGCTGCCGGAGGTCTACTGTGCGCAGGAGCTGCGGGCCGGTGTGACGGCGCTCATCACAGACCCCCATGAGATTGCCAATGTGGCGGGCGCCGCCGGCATTCAGTTTATGCTGGACCGCTCTGCCCAGATGCCCATTCACTACTATGTCCAGGTTCCCTCCTGCGTGCCCTCCACCCCCTTTGAGCATGCAGGCTGTGAGATGCACGCCCAGGATCTGGCGCCCTTCGCCGGCCATCCGCGGGTGCGGGGACTGGGCGAGATGATGAACGCCTATGGCGTGGTCCACTGCGATGAGGACATTCTCAAAAAGCTGGAGCTGTTCCGCCACAAGGTGCTCGACGGCCATCTGCCCAACGCGCCGCAGGACATGCTGCAGCCCTACGCCGCCGCCGGCATCCAGACCGACCACGAGAGCGTCACCTACGCCGATGCGCTGGCCAAGCTGCGCGCCGGAATCGCCGTGCTGGTCCGGGAGGGCAGCGGCAGCAAAAATCTCAAGGCCATCCTCACCGGCGTGGTGCGCGACGGCATCGACACCTCCCGCATGGCCTTCTGTACCGACGACAAGCACCTTCTGGACATCCACCAGGAGGGCACCATCCGCCACCAGATTCAAATGGCCATCTCTCTGGGGCTGGATCCCATGGCAGCCTATCAGATGGCAACCCGCAACGCGGCCCAGATCTACCATCTGGACCATCTGGGCGCCATCGCGCCGGGCCGGCGGGCGGACCTCGTGGTTCTGGACAGTCTGGAGCAGGTCACAGTCCACGAGGTCTACTTCGGGGGCAGGCGGCTGGACCAGCTCAATCTGCAGCCGCAGACGGCGCCCATCCCGGAGGCAGTCTGCCGTTCGGTCCATCTGCCGGATCTGACCGAGGCCACCTTCCTTCTGCCGGAGCAGGACACCTATCCGGTCATTCATATGGTGCCCAACCAGATCATCACCAAAAAGTCCTCGGTCAGCCACGCCGAGATGGAGCGCGGGCTGGCAGAGCACACGCTGCTGAAGGTGGCTGTGATTGAGCGCCACCACGCCACCGGCTTTGTGGGCGTGGGGCTGCTGGCGGACTATGGTCTGCGCGGCGGCGCCATCGCCACCACCGTGGCCCACGACTCCCACAATCTGATTGTGGTGGGCGACTCCGATGCGGACATGCTGCTGGCCGCGCGGGAGCTGCAGCGAACCCAGGGCGGCTACACGCTGGTCCGGAATGGCAAGGTGCTAAGCACGCTGCCGCTGCCCATTGCGGGGCTGATGTCCGATCTGCCGTGGCAGCCGCTGACCGAGGGCATCGGGTCCCTCTGCCGCGAGGCCTGGAAGATGGGCGTCGAGGCCACCATGGATCCCTTTATCGCCCTGAGCTTTCTGGCGCTGCCCGTGATCCCGGAGATTCGGATTACCGATCTGGGCGTCATAGAAGTCTCATAAGAAAAAGCCCCGCCTGACGGCGGGGCTTTTTCTTGTCACTGGATGCCGAGCACCTTGTAGTCCTGCTCCTCCACGGCCTTGGTGAGCGCCGCGTCCGAGATCTGCTGGTTCAGCTTCACGACGGCCGTACCTGCGGTGTGGCTCACCTGGGCCTCTGCCACCTCCGGCAGCTTCTCCAGCGCCTTTTTGACGGTGGCCTCACAGTGGCCGCACATCATGCCTTCAATTTTCATCGTCTTTTCCATGGTTGTTTCCTCCTTTGATGTTTCAAGCTGCAGCGATTCGATCGGTTTGATTTTTTTATCCCGCTTGGGGCTGCGGATGTTGAAGAAGTTGAGCCGCAGGGCATTGGAGACCACGCAGAAGCTCGACAGGCTCATGGCCGCCG
>JAHZEF010000052.1:6141-14825 GCA_019422005.1 Clostridiales bacterium | reverse complement strand
CAGGAAATCTGCTGAAGCCCATGCTGGCCCGGGGCGAGCTCCACTGCATCGGCGCAACCACTCTGGATGAGTACCGGCAGTATATCGAAAAGGATGCGGCGTTGGAGCGCAGATTCCAGCCGGTGATGGTCAATGAACCGACCGTGGAAGACACCATTGCGATCCTGCGCGGCCTGAAAGAGCGCTACGAGGTGTTTCACGGCGTCAAGATTACGGATGGGGCGATTATTGCCGCGGCCACCCTTTCCAACCGCTATATTACGGACCGTTTCCTGCCGGACAAGGCCATCGACCTGGTGGACGAGGCCTGCGCCATGATCCGGACGGAGATCGATTCGATGCCCACAGAGCTGGACATCATTCAGCGGAAGATTATTCAGCATGAAATTGAAGAAGCTGCCCTGAAGAAGGAGGACGATGCGCTGTCGCGCGAGCACCTGGCGGAAATCCAGAAGGAACTGGCCGGGATGCGCGATGAATTTCATGCGAAAAAGGCCCAGTGGGAGAATGAGAAGCAGGCCATCACCAAGGTTCAGAAGCTCCGCGAGGAGCTGGAGACGGCGGGGGCCGAGCTGGAAAAGGCGCAGCGTGAATACGATCTGGAGAAGGCGGCGCAGCTGCAATACGGCAGGATCCCGGAGCTGAGAAAACAGCTGGAAGCGGAGGAGCAGATTGCACAGCAGGGGAAGGAGCGGAGCCTGCTGCGCGATAAGGTCACCGAGGAGGAGATCGCACGGATCATTGAGCGCTGGACGGGGATCCCCGTGGCGCGCCTGATGGAGGGGGAGCGGGAAAAGCTGCTGCACCTGGAGGAAATTCTCCACCGCCGGGTGATTGGCCAGGAGGAAGCGGTTCGCCTGGTGTCCGAGGCGATTCTGCGCAGCCGCGCCGGGATTGCTGACCCCAACAAGCCCATTGGCTCGTTCCTGTTCCTGGGCCCCACCGGCGTCGGCAAGACGGAGCTGGCGAAGACGCTGGCGGCGGCGCTGTTCGACAGCGAAAAGAACCTGGTGCGCATCGATATGACCGAGTATATGGAGAAATTCTCCGTCTCGCGTCTGATCGGCGCGCCTCCCGGATATGTGGGCTATGAGGAGGGCGGCCAGCTGACGGAGGCCGTCCGCAGAAAGCCTTATTCCGTGATCCTGTTTGATGAAGTGGAAAAAGCGCACCCGGATGTGTTCAATGTCCTCCTGCAGGTGCTGGATGACGGACGGATCACAGACGGGCAGGGCCGTACGGTCGATTTTAAAAATACGATTATTATTCTGACTTCCAATCTGGGATCACAGTTCCTGCTGGACGGAATTGACGCCGGCGGCGAAATATCGGAGGAGGCAAAGCGCCAGATCAGCGAACTGCTGAAGCGGTCTTTCCGTCCGGAATTCCTGAACCGGCTGGATGAAATTGTGTTCTACAAGCCGCTGACCAGGGAAGACGTCACGCGGATCATCGACCTGCTGGCGGCGGACCTCAACCGCCGTCTGGCGGAGAAGCAGCTGTCTGTGACGCTGTCGGAGGAAGCCAAGCGCTTTGTGGTGGATGCGGCTTATGATCCTGTCTACGGTGCGCGCCCCCTGCGCCGCTATGTGCAGCATACCATCGAAACGCTGCTGGCCAAGCGGATTCTGGCAGGGGATGTGGAGCCGGGCGCGGCGCTGCAGGTTGTGGTGGAAGACGGGGAGCTGGCGGTCAGGAACTGAGTTTCACGGCGAAAGTCTCCGCACGGCAAGGGAGATGCGGCGATCGGCCGCCGGAATACGGACGGATGCCCGGATGAACATTGAGGCGCGCTGCAGATTTCCTGCAGCGCGCCTTTTGATGCCGGGGATTCCGAACCGGTGGAAATTGCGGGGGAGAAGGATGCGCCGTGGTGTTCGTCCGTGCGGCCGGCTATTCGACGGTATAGACGGCAAGCCCTCTGGCTTCCAGCGCCTGCTTCACCTGCTCCGGGATTTTGCTGTCGGTGATGACGGTTCTGACATGCTCGCACTTGTCGTAGACAACAAAGGAACGACGGCCGATTTTGGAACTGTCCATCAATACAAAGGTATTGTCCGCCAGTGTGGCAGAAACGCCGGTCAAGTGTGAGGTTTCCACATCGGAGGTGGAAAAGCCGTCCTCCAAAGAGAAGCCGTCGGCGCCCAGGAATGCATGCTGAAAATGGAACTGGCGCAAAAAGGATTCGCACAGGGTTCCGGCGAAGCTTTTGCGCTGCGGGTAATAGGTGCCGCCTGTAAGAATGGTGGTGCAGTGTGAGGTCAGGATTTCCAGGTGCGTAAAGGAATTTGTTACCACCGTAAGCCCGGTGAGCTCCCCGCGGTCCAGCCGTTCCACTAAAAACTGGCAGAGGTGGATTGTGGTAGTGCCGCAGTCGATATAGATGAAATCGTTGTCAGAAACCATGGAGGCGGCCAGCTTGCCGATTTGCGTCTTCACACGGCGCTGCCGTTCCATGGTCACATCGTATTGATACTGATTTGCCGCGTTGCTGAGGCGGATACCGCCGAATATACGTATGGCGTCCCCGTCTGCTTCCATCTTGCCGAAAATCCGCCGTACCGTGGATTCGGAAACATTCAGCAGTTCGACGGCGTCGCGCGTGGAAATGCTGCCACTGCGGTGCAGTGCGCTTTCAAGTTCTGCACGCATCCTGACCTCATTCTTATTCATATTATACACTCCAGCACCCTTGTAATGGTTGCTATTATTCTACCTGAAACAGTGCCGTTTTTCAATCACTTTTCCTCGCCCAGGCCATTCCCGACCAGTGTGGCCAAGGTGTCCACCGCCTCCCGCTCGTCTTCGCCCTCGGCGGAAATGTAAACGGCGGTTCCGGCGGTAAACCCCTGGGAAAGCACCATGACGACCGATTTTGCGTTGACTGCTCTGGCGCCGGACGCGGCATTTCGGATTGTGATCCTGGATTTGAACTTTGCGGCGGCGGAAGAAAATTCGGTGGCCGGCCTGGCGTGCAGACCGGATGGGTTATGGATTGTTACAGTTTTGGCGTACATGGGGCACTCCTTTCCGGTGATTGGATACGGTTTACAAGCTCTGTGAGACCCGACGCCGCCTCCGCGGCGGTCCGGCAGCTTTTCAGCAGCTCCGACGCCTGCAGCAGGCATTGGGGATCGGCATGCCGGATGACCTGCTTCACGGAGGCGATAGCGGCGGGGCTCATGCTGAATTTCCGGATGCCGAGGCTCAACAGCGCCAGCGCTGCCGGAGGGTCCGCGCCCAGTTCCCCGCAGACGCCGAGCGGCTTCCCCGCGCGGCTGAAGGCCTGCTGCACGTGGCCGATCAGGCGAAACAGCGCCGGATGATAGGGCTGGTAGTAGGAGGCAACCCGGGGATTCATACGGTCTGCCGCCAGCAGGTACTGGCATAAATCGTTGGTTCCGAGACTGGCGAAATCGACTTCCTGCGCCACCTGATCCGCCATCAGGGCGATGGAGGGGATTTCGATCATGATGCCGACCGGGACGTCCTGGCAGAATGGGATCCCATCGGATGCCAGCGTGTGCGCCGCATGGCGGACGGCGTCTTTTGCGCGGCGCAGATCTTCCAGACTGCCGACCATGGGAAACAGAATGGCCAGGCGGCCGTGAAGCGCGGCCCGCAGGATGGCGCGGAGCTGCGTTTGAAATAAATCTTCCCGGTCAAAGCACAGCCGGAGCGCCCGATATCCGAGAAATGGATTGGCTTCCGGCTCCATGGGAAGCGCGTGGATTTGTTTGTCGCCGCCGACGTCCAGTGTACGGATGGTCACCTGCTTCCCGTCCAGGCGCTTGGCCACATGGGTATAAGCGCGGTATTGGGATGCCTCATCGGGCAGCGTGGGGGACTGCATATATAAGAATTCTGATCGGAACAGGCCCACGCCGTCGGACGCGGCGGCATAGTCCAGAGCGGGATCGGTATCAGAGCCGATGTTCAGCGCGACCTGTACATACTCGCCCGACGGCATCACCGGCTGCGCATGCAGGAAGGCCTGCGTCCTGTCCTGCTCCTGCCGGTACTGCCGTTCCAGCGCCCTGCAGCGCTGCAGGGTCTCCGGGTCCGGATCGGACTCCACAGTCCCCTGCGCGGCGCAGACCGCCAGAAGCTGCCCGTCCTGCAGCCGGTCCAGAATCCCGGGGAGCCCGGAAACCGAGGGAATGCCGAGGCTTTTTGCAAGAATGGCGGAATGCGAAGCGGCGCCGCCCGTCTCCGTGATCACGGCCCTGACCATCCCGGCGTTCAGAAGCGCGGTGTCTGAGGGCAGCAGTTCGTGCGCCACGACGATGGAGGGACGGGCGATCTCCGCCAGGGAGGTGCGCCGGATCTGCAGGAGGCAGCAGAGAAGCCGCGTCCGCACGTCTGTCAGGTCTGCAGCCCGCTCCCGCATGGCGGCGTCTTCCAGGGAAAGCATCCGTTCTGTGTACTGCGCATACACGGTGTCCGCGGCGTGGGCTGCGTTGAAATGATCCAGCCGGATCAGCGCTTCAATTTCTTCCGCAATGGCTGCATCGCGCAGGATTTCCAGATGCGCCCGGAAAATGGCGGCCTGGCCCGGCGCGCTGCGCGCCAGAGAATCGTGGATATCGGCCAGCTGCGCTTCTGCGGACGCTTTGGCGGCTGCATACCGTTCCAGCTCCGCCGCGGTGCATTCCGGTGATATGGTGTCCCGGGGAACCTGAAGTTCTGCGGAGCGGTATAAATACGCCGGCCCCAGTGCAACTCCGGGAGATATGGGAAGGCCCTGAAATTTCATAAATGGACGACTCCTTTGTAGGAAGCCGGCGCGAGGGCCTGCATCGGTTCGGATGTCAGGCCCTGCGGCGCCGGTTATTTTGTGTGCAGAGGCGCGCGGTCAGAACTTCAGGCGTTTTGCCGCGTCGCGCCACGGCGTGATTCTGGTTTGAACCGTCTGCTGCAGCGTGATGGCGACGCCTTCTGCGTTCAGCTGCTGCAAAAGGCGGAACTCTGCGGCGTTCAGAGAGATTGCGCCCTCCAAAACCTTGCGGTCCGCCCCGGAAGCGGTGCCGCCGATCTGCAGTTCTTCAAAGTGAAAGCCGCTGTTCCAGGCCTCGAATGCGGCGGGGATGGACTTGAAAATCACCATCACGGCGCCGGAAGGTCCGAACCGGTTCCTGTTCCAGGCTTCGGCAGCCTGTGCCACGGAGAAGACTTCCAGCTGGATGCCGGGCGGCGTGGCCAGTTCCAGAACATCCCGCATCATCTCGTTCTCTGCAGAGCGGTCGTCGATCACAACGATTTTTGTTGCGCCGCATTTGGAGATCCAGCCGGTCGCGACCTGGCCGTGGATCAGGCGATTGTCTACGCGGACTAAACGAATTACAGCCATGCTTTTTTCCTTTCCTTTGGGCGCTATACCAGAATTCCCAGTGCGCCGAGCACGATGCCGACGGCCACGACGCCGAGGATCACTTTGATCACAGAGACGTTCTTTTTGCGAAGGACGCTGTAGATGACCATCGCGGCGGCAAAGGTCAGGACGTTGGGAATTATGGCGTCCAGCACATCGGTCTGAATGGCGAATACGGCGTCTCCGGCGGTGATGGTCAGCGGCGTGGAGACATGAACCAGATTGGAGGTCATGCCGCCGATCACAAACATGCCCATTGTGGTGAAGAAGCCCATGATTTTATCCATCATTCCGGAGCTCAGAAGCTGCTTGATGGCTTTGGAGCCCAGCCGGTACCCCCAGCGCATCAGGAGAAAGGCCTGGGAGTTGCAAAGGACGGTGGTGATGAGAACGGCCAGAATGCCGGGCCACCAGGCGCCGCCCAGCGCATATGGGCAGAGAATGGCAAGCGTCATGGGGACAATGGTCGCCCAGTTCAG
Organism: Clostridiales bacterium; assembly: GCA_019422005.1. GTDB lineage: Bacteria > Bacillota > Clostridia > Oscillospirales > Oscillospiraceae > Avoscillospira_A. The sequence continues at coordinate 8,975 of JAHZEF010000052.1, read as the reverse complement.
CGTGTCGCCCAGGGCGGCCATGGGCGGGAAAAGCGCCGCTTTGGTTTCAGAGATGATTTCGCCGTCGATCGGCGCGCCGGCAGCCTTTTGCTCTTCCATGGAGAGTGCGATGCCGATGGGAAGGGCTGCGGTCATGTCCTCGGCATTGAACAGTTCGGCCGAACGGGCCATGGCGGCCTGCATTTCCTCATCCTGTCCCCGGTACAGCTTTTTCAGCAGGGGGAACATGGTTGCAACCACGCCGTTTGCCTGATAGCGTTCGTAACCGTTGCCGGCGGTGTAGAAAAACAGAAGCCGCAGGGATGCGCGGTTCAGATCGCCCCTGGAGAGCGCGCCGTTGGCGGCGCCTTTCAGTTCGGCCATGCTGATTCCCGGGTCGGCGCCCTTGTTGGAACAGCGGAACTCAAAGAAGGCGACAAAGACGGCCAGGAGCGCGACGCCGATTCCGCTGAGACCCGTGAACGCCGCTGCAAAGAAGCCGGCGATGAAAAATGGGAAATAGCCTTTTTTCCCGATGGCGGACGCCACCACGCACAGCCCCACAATCGGCATCAGGCTTCCGGTGGCGGACAGGCCGTTCTGCAGCCATGCAGGCAGCCCGTTGATGAAAAATCCCAGGGATTCCGCCCCAAAGTAGAGCGCAAGCGTCATGGGAAGCCAATACAGTACGATTTTGAACAAGCTGGGGAAGATGACGGTGGACAGCCAGAGCCTGTCGTATTTACGCTTTGCGATGTATTGATCGGTCAGATGATTCCACAGGGAACCGACGGTCATGCGCACGTTGGTCAGCTGGCACATGACCAATCCGACGGCTACGGCGACCGTCATGGCGCTTTCCACGTTCAGGCCGCCGGTGATGGCCACGGCCGCGGTGACAATACCGGCGGCAGAGGTGTCATTGGTGATGACCCAGCCCGCCTGCGTCTGCGCCAGGTACATGGGCTGGATGGTGGCGCCGATGATCATTGCCGTGGGAATGTCGCCCAGAATCAGGCCCACCAGCACGGAGACCGGCAGAGGCTGCAGGACCAGCAGATTCAGCGAGTGGCAGCCGAAGCCGCAGTAACTGAGCCAATAGAGGCCGCCCAGAAGAATTGCCTGGATCAGTGTCATATTCTTCTTCCTCTCTTTTCTTTGGATTGGGATAACCGTGCAGGTTATCCGTTTTTCTTTTCACTTCGTTTCCGATATACGTCCAGAATCCCGATGCCGCCTGCCTCGACGGCGATCTGCGCCAATTCCTCAAGCGAGGCGTATTCGCGGGCAGAAGCCGCCTCCAGCGCCATAGCCAGATTGACGCCGGCGACAGCCCGGCAATGGGCTTCCGGCAAATGCAGGAGCAACTGGTTGCAGGGGGTGCCGCCGACCAGGTCGATCAGGACAAGGCAGCCGCACGGGGCCTGTCCGGCGATGGATTGGATTTGCGCGCCGAAGACGTCGGGGTCGTCTCCGTCTTCAAAACAAAGATAAGTAATATTTCTGGAATCCCCGGTGATCATTTCCAGAGCGGACCGGATTCCCATCGGAAATTGCCCATGGCCGATGACAGCCAGAGAAATCAGACGGTCGTCCAACCGTTTCGGCAGTTCAATATGCATGTGCGCCTCCCGATACAATGGATGGTGCAGGACTGTGATTCGGCGGATTCGGGCGCGAAGCAAGACAGTCCGGCACGGAATGTATGCTGCAGGTCATTTCCGGATTCTCCTTTGCTGTGAAGCTGGTGTGCTGGATATGGCTTCTGCAGGATATCTCTGCAGAAGTGCGGTTTGAGAATTGACGTGTTTGTACAAACGATTGAGCTGTCACGATTATAGCATTGTGCAGATTGTGTGTCAATTATTTTTGAATGTTTCAATCATATTTTCTGTAAAATCGGATGATTCAACAATTAATTTAAAATAAAATTGTTGAATACAACAAAAATGAATGTAAAATTGATCGATCGATCAAAATTGAATGTTTTTCCATGAGAGGGAAAACAAGAATGGATGCGGAGAGAACGATACGGTATTTATTTAATTGGATCCAATTCCATGTAAAACGCGAAATATTGTTTTGATATAGCAGGAAAAACAAGGAAGCCGGAAAGGCGCAGTTGGTAAAACATGATTGTCTGGTATCTTAAAATGATTTAAACAATCAATTATAAATGATCAAAACAATCAAATTTATGTTGACAGACGATAGAAAGGCTGTTATTCTGGAATGGAGGATTGGCGGCATGATTGGGACTCCATGTTCAGAGGAAGAAAGGTTGTTGCGATATGAGGCTCAGCACGCGCCTTTTGGGAGACTATGAAGGCATTACCAGGTATGCGGGCGTTCCGACGGAACAGACGACGGGGCGGCTCCACTACAACGAAAATCTGTTCGGCCCTTCCCCCAGGTGCCTGGAGACGCTGAAACAGGCAGTCCCCTCGGATTTGTATCTGTATGAATCTAATGAAAAGGACGAACTGCTGGAAGCGCTGGCGGAGGAACTGGGGATTCCTGCAGAGCACCTGTTTTTAAACAATGGCTCTGCAGAAACGATCAAGTCCGTTCTGGGGATGATGGCAGCCCGCGGGGATACAATCCTGCTGCCGGATCCGGGCTGGAGCTATTATACCGGCCTGAGCGATTACAAGTTTTTGAAGATCGTCCGATATCCCATTCTGGAGGGGGAGAGGAAATGCGCCCATGACGTTGCGTCGATCCACAGCATGATTCAGAAGCACCAGCCGAAGGTTGCGATCATTACCACGCCCGCGATGCCGACCGGAAACGCGATTGACGATGCGGCTTTGGAGGAAATCGTCCGGGCCTATCCCGACACGCTGATTCTGGTG
>JAHZEF010000052.1:0-6131 GCA_019422005.1 Clostridiales bacterium | reverse complement strand
GGACGAGGCGTATCTGGGCTTCCGGCCGTATACGCTGGATGTGGCGCGCCTGATCCGGACGTATGATAACGTGGTGTTTTCCCGCACGTTCTCCAAGTTTTACGGCCTGGCGAATCTGCGGATCGGGTATGGGATCTGCAGCAGGGCGCTGAAGGATGTACTCTGGCTCGATATGCCGCTGCACCGTCTGCCGCACATCAGCAAACGCATGGCCATTGCGGCCCTGCGGGATCGGGCATACTATGCGGAGATGAGGGAGAAGCTCCTGCAGAACCGGCGGGAGTTTTTGGATGCGATGAATGCCATTGCCGGAATCCGGGCTTACGAGTCTGACGCCAATTTTGTCTACATCAGCCTGACCGGGTACGATGTGGAGCGGATCCGGAAACTTGCGGCGGATCACGGCTATCTGATCCGTGTTTTTACCGGGAACAATGAGAAGCATCTGCGCGTCACCATTGCCCCCAAGGCGGTCATGGACGATCTGACAAGGGTTCTGACGGAGGCGATTCAGGCTTCCCGGGTGTGACGGCTGAAAGCGCGTACTGAGAGAAAGGGATCCGCCGGTTCTGCGGGCCGGAAACAAAAATAGAAGGCGGCCGGCCAGCCCAAACGGGCTGGCCGGCCGCTTTCTATGGGGACGGTGGTGAACGGGAGCCGGCCGGGATGGGGCGGGGACGGCTCAGAGCGGAGGAATTTGGTGGCGTGCCGCCAGAAGGCTGGCATACTCCCGGGAAACTTTGGACCAGTCGATCAGCGTCCACCAGTGGTCGAAGTAGTCGCCGCGGCGGTTCTGATAGTCGAGATAATAGGCGTGCTCCCATACGTCGACGGTCAGCAGCGGAGCCAGCGGGAAGGGCGTGTCCTGATTCGCGGTTCTGGTCAAAACAAGGCAGCCGTCCTGATCCATGGCCAGCCATGCATAGCCGGAGCCGAACTGCTCCAGGGCCAACGCCCGGAACCGCCTGCGGAGGTCGTCCATGGAGCCGAACGACAGCTGCAGCTGATGCTCCAGAGCGGCGTCCGGCGCACCGCCGCTGCCGGCCGGCGCAAGCCGGTCAAAATAGAGCGTGTGGTTAAAGACGCCGCCGGCCTGATTGCGGACCGTGGTGCTGAGACCGTCCGGAAGCGTGGCGTATTCCCGTACCAGGCGGCAGAGAGACCAGGCCTGCAGCTCCGGATGGGGTTCCAGCGCCTTGTTGAGTTGATCCACATAGGCGGCAAAATGTTTGTCATGATGATACTGCAGCGTACTGCTTCCAATGCCGCCGCTCAGGGCGTCGTAGGAATACGGGAGTTCCGGCAGGCGAAAAGGGTACTGATTCTGCATGGGGTGCGCTCCTTTCCAGTGTTCTTGTTCTCAGTCTGCACCAAAACGGCAAAAAGCATACGCCTGGTTCGAAAGCGCCGGCAAAGCGGCGCGGATAAAAAATTTGGGAAATATGCGGCGCGCGTGTCACCTTTTGGCGGATTCCGGACTCTATAGAACAGCGGCGATTTTCAGACCGGTGCGTCTGGCTGCGCTTCGGGAGAAAGGGTCGGTAGGCGTCATGGCATTCAGCAGTCTGGATTTTATCTTTCGGTTTCTGCCGGTTTTTCTGGCGGCCTATTATCTGACCCCGCCGGCCTTCCGGAACTGGACGCTGCTGCTGGGGAGCGTTGTGTTTTACGCCTGGGGCGTGCAGGGGCGGCTCTGGATGCTGGGGCTGCTGGCGCTTCTCCTTCTGCTGGTTTATGGAGGCGGGCTGCTGCTGGCCGCGGCCCGGCGACGCCGCGGCCTGTTGGCGGCGATGCTGGCAATTCTGTTTGGCTGTCTGGCCGGCTTCAAATATGCGGGCCTCTGGTCCGGCGGCCGCGTGGCCCTGCCGCTCGGGATCAGCTTCTACACGTTCCAGATGGCAGCCTACCTGATCGAAATCAGCCGGGGCAGCCTTGCCCCAGAGACCTCCCTGCTGCGCCTGGCGGCCGGCCTCCTGATGTTTCCCAAACTGATATCCGGCCCGCTGGTGGAGTGGAACGGGATGTCGCGGCAGCTTCGCCGGCGGCCGTACCGGGCCGGCGCGTTCGATTGCGGCCTGCGGGAATTTGTCCTGGGGCTGGGGCTGAAGCTGCTGCTGGCCGACCGGATCGGCGGCCTGTGGACACAGCTTGCGAATATCGGCTATGAAAGCGTTTCGGCGCCGCTGGCATGGCTGGGGCTGCTGGCCTATTCGCTTCAGCTGTACTTTGACTTTTACGGGTATTCCAAAATGGCGGTGGGATTGGGGCGGATGATCGGCTTTTCCCTGCCGGAGAATTTTGCGCATCCCTATGCAGCGCGCTCGATGACGGAATTCTGGCGGCGGTGGCATGTAACCCTGAGCGCCTGGTTTCGGGATTACGTATACATTCCGCTGGGCGGAGGGCGCCGGGGGCTGGCCGTTCAGCTCCGGAATCTGCTGGTGGTTTGGGTTCTCACGGGGATCTGGCACGGCGCTTCGGTGAACTTCCTGCTGTGGGGGCTGCTGCTGTTTGTACTGCTGGCGCTGGAAAAGCTGGGGCTCCGGAAACTGCTGGAACGAAGCCATATCCTGTGCCGGCTGTACATGATTCCGGCGATCCTGCTGAGCTGGATGCTGTTCGCCATTCCGGAACCGGGCCGCCTGGCGGCGTTTGCCGGAAGGCTGCTGTCCGGCTGGAGCTGGGCCGCTGCGGATTTTCAGCGCGCGCTGCAGCAGTACGGCGTTTTGCTGGGCGTCGGGATCCTGCTGTCGACGCCGCTGCCCGCCAGGCTCTGGCAGCGGATCAAGTGCACGCCGCTGGGGACGCTTCTGCTGCTGGCTGTATTCTGGGCTGCCGTCTATTGCATGGCGGCGGGCCTGAACGATCCGTTCCTGTATTTTGCATTTTGAAAGGTGAGAACTATGAGGCGCAGACACCCCTTTGCCCTGCTTCTTCTGCTGCTGATCACGTCCCTGGTGGCGGCGCAGTTTGGATTTCTGATCCGAAATACGGTGGGGAAGAACGTCGGACAGCTGCAGGAGGGGCCGGCTCTGGCCGTGCCGTTTACGCTGCTGCGCGATCCGACGCTGCTGCTGGCGGCCGGCCCGCCGGAGGGGACCGAGACGCTCTCCAAACCGGGGCTGCAGCCGCCCGCCGTCCCGGAACGGGAGCCGGTGGAAACGCAGCCTCCGCCCGGCGCACCGGCGGATTCCCCGCCCGAACAGGCAGAAGGCCAGGCCGGGGAAATCGGGCCGGTGGAAGAGGCGTGGTTTGACGATGCGCTGTTTATCGGCGATTCCAGAACGGTCGGCATGTCCCAGTATGGACGCCTGGGAAAGGCGGATTACTTTGCGGATACCGGCATGACGGTATTCAACGTCCTGACGCGGGAGGCGGCCGACACGGGTTTTGCACGGCAGAGCCTGGAGAGCTTGCTGTCGGCAAAGGAGTATGGTAAGATTTATCTGATGCTGGGGATCAATGAGATCGGCTACCCCTTTGAAACGCTGATCCGGCAGTATCAGGCGGTGCTGGACAGCATCCGGGCGATGCAGCCCGGGGCGGATGTCCTGCTTTGCGCCAACCTGCATGTGACCCGGGCGGCGGCAGCGGCCACGCCGCGGCTGGAGCCGGATCATATTGAACAGCTGGATGAAGCGGTTGCGGCGCTGGCGGACGGAACAAGCGTGTTCTTCCTGGATGCGAATCCGGTATTCTGCGATGCGGACGGCTATCTGCGCGAGGAGCTGACCGGGGACGGCGTCCACCCGTACGGCACAGGGTATGAAACCTGGGCGCAGTGGCTGATGGAGCACGGAATCACATAAAGCGAGGGAAGACGGTGTGGAGCAGGCAGTTTGGTTTGCACAGCAGGTCAAGGCCTGCGAACCGGCCATGTATCGGCTGGCCATGAGCATCGTGTGCAATGCGGATGATGCGGCGGATGCGGCCCAGGAGGCGATCTGCATCGCCTATGGAAAATTGAATACCCTTCGCAGCCGGGATCGGTTCAAAGCGTGGCTGCTGCGGATTTTGACCAATGAATGCTATGCGATCCTGAGGCAGCGGCAGCGGTTTGTGGAATCGGATGCCCTTCCGGATCCGGCGGCTCCGGAGACGGAGCCGGAGAATCCGGAACTGTGGAAGGCGGTGTGCGATTTGAATGAGCAGCTGCGTTCCGTTGTGGTGCTGTATTATTATGAGGGATTCAGCGTCCGGGAGGCCGCTGCAATCCTGCGGATTTCTGAGGCCAATGTCAAAACGAGGTTGTCCCGGGCGCGCAGGCGCCTGCGGGAGATGCTGGAGGAAACGTCATGAATTTTGATGAACGTATGCGGGAACGGGCCCGGAGAGAGGAAACGCCGGTCCCGGAGCGCTTTTCGCAGCGCGTGGATCAGACGTTGTCGGAGCTGCCGAAGCGGCCGGGCAGATTTGCCGGCTGGAGAAGGGCGGCGCTGTCGGCTGCGGCGGTGCTGGCGCTGATGGTGGCGCTTCCGAATGTGAGCGCCGCCATGGCGGACACCATGGGAGGGCTGCCGGTGCTGGGCGCATTGTTCCGGGCTGTCACGTTCCGTTCCTATGAGGCGGAGGAAGGGGAGAACCATGTCTCCATCTCTGTGCCGCAGGTGCTGGGAGAAGCGGGATCCCAGGGCGCGGAAGCCGTCAATGAGCAGGTGACGGCCTATACCGACCAGCTGATTGAGGCGTTTGAGACAGAACTGCACGCCGACGGCTATTTTAATCTGGATGTGGACTGGGAGATCATTACCAACACGGAAAACTGGTTTACGCTGAAGCTCAGTACGGATCTGGTCATGGCAGGCTCAGACCATCAGGAGCGGTATTATCATATTGACGTGCAGAGCGGCCGGGAGCGGACGCTTTCGGATTTGTTCCCGCCGGAGTTTGACTATGTGGAGGCGATCAGCAGCGAACTGCGCGCGCAGATGCAGGCGCGCATGGAAGCGGACGCGCGGGAAGTCTATTGGCTGGAAGGGGAGACGCAGCTGGGGAGCTATTATTTTGACCGGATTGCGCCGGATCAGAATTTCTATTTTGACGGCGAGGGCAGGCTGGTGATCCCGTTTAACAAATATGATGTGGGGCCGGGCAGCACGGGAAGCCCCAGGTTCACCCTGGAATCACCGGAGCTCTATGCGCAGCTGCTGTACCGTCCGTAGCCGTTCCGGCCGCTCCGGGGCGGCCCTGGGGACAGAACCGCCGGGACGCGCTGCGCCCCGGCGGCAGGGGCCGGTGAAAAACGATGCGGCCGGCTCCCGCCATGGAGCGGCGGGGTGCATGCGGGAGGAAGGCTGCCTGCGGCCTGCCGGGCCGGGCGCCGGCCGTTTGCAGGGCGGCCGGCAAGCCGTACGGCTGCCGAAGCTTGCCGGATAAACGGAGCCGGCGGGACGCAGCGCGTCCCGCCGGCAGGCGTTTTTCGGGGAAATCAGGGGATTACCTGGACGCGCCGACCAGAGCGGCGGTGTCCATGGCGATCATCAGCTCTTCATTGGTGGGGATGACGAAGATCTTCACCCTGGAATCGGCGGCGGAGACGTCGACCTCCTTGCCGCGGACATTGTTCTTCTCGGGGTCGATCTTCACGCCCATATATTCCAGACCGGAGCAGAGGGTCTCGCGCATCTTGCAGTCGTTCTCGCCCACGCCGGCGGTGAACACGATGGCGTCCACGCCGCCCATGGCGGCTGCATATGCGCCGATGTCCTTCTTGACCTCATAGGCGAACTTGTCCAGCGCCAGCTGCGCGCGCGCATTGCCCCCGGATGCGGCCTGATCCAGATCGCGGAAGTCGGAACTGACGCCGGAAATACCCAGCACGCCGGACTTCTTGTTGAGGATGTTGAGCATCTCCTTGATGTCATAACCGTAGCGGCCCATCAGGTATTCCAGGATGGTGGCGTCGATGTCGCCGCAGCGGGTGCCCATGGGGACGCCGGCGAGAGGCCCGAGGCCCATGGTGGTGTCGGCGCACTTGCCGTCGATGCAGGCGGACAGGGAGGAGCCGTTGCCCAGGTGGCAGCAGATGATCCTGCTGTGCGCCGGGTTGCCCAGCATGTCGATGGCACGGGCGGATACATAGCGGTGGGACGTGCCGTGGAAGCCGTAGCGGCGGGCGTCGTCCTTCTCAT
>JAHZEF010000051.1:13736-14921 GCA_019422005.1 Clostridiales bacterium | reverse complement strand
CAAAGCTGAACCTGACGCTGGATGTCCTGGGCCAAAGGGAGGACGGTTACCACGATCTCTCCACGATCCTGCAGCCGATCTCGCTTTGCGACGAACTGGAGATTACGCTGGGAACGGGGGAGCCGTGGCAGGTCTGCAGCGATGTGGCCGCGATTCCGACGGGCCGTAAAAACCTGGCTTACCGTGCGGCCAGGGCCTATTACAGCGCTTCCGGCTCGGATCCGGACGGAATTACCGTCCGGATTACAAAACGCATCCCGGCGGGCGGAGGCCTCGGCGGGGGAAGTGCGGATGCTGCTGCGGTTTTGCGGGCTTTGAACCGGCACGAGAACGGCCGGTTTACGCAGGAAGAGCTGGAACGAATCGGGCTTGAAGTCGGAAGCGACGTTCCGTTTTGCGTGCGGAATCAGACCAGCCTGGCGGAAGGGCGCGGTGAGCGGCTGACGCCGGCGCACCCCATGCCGGAATGCTTTTATGTGCTGGTAAAGCCGGATTTTTCCGTTTCGACGCCGGAGCTGTTTTCCAAAATCGACCACATCCGGATTCCGGCGCATCCTAAAAATCAGCAGATGCTGCGCGCGCTGGAACTGGGGGACCTGCGGGAGATCGGGTGTCAGCTGCTGAATGTGTTTGAATATGCGCTGCTGCCGGATCATCCGGAATTGTTCCAGATTGAAAATGCGCTGGAAAACTGCGGCGCGCTGGGAACCAGCATGACAGGGAGCGGTTCGGTTATGTTCGGTGTGTTCGAAAATTTCAACTTTGCAGCGACTGCCAGCATGTCCCTGATGCAGGTGGGATATCAGACTTTTTTGGCCACCAATGTATAAAATGTGAAAACACCGTCTACAATGTATGAAAAATACATATAGGCGGTGTTTTCTTATGAAAAAAAGGATATTTGGAATTCTGCTTCTGACGCTCTCCCTGCTGATCCTGACCGGCGGCTTCTGGCTCGGCCGGCAGCAGCAGGCTTTGGCCGATAAAATGGTCCGGCTCCATGTGGTTGCCAATTCTGATACGGATGAGGATCAGGCGCTGAAACTGAAAGTGCGGGACGCGGTGCTGGAGGAGACGCAGCTGATCCTGAATGGGGCGGCCGATCCGCGCCGGGCGCTGGCGGAGCATCTGGACTGCATTGAAACAGCTGCAAACCGCTGCCTGAGACAGGAAGGCAGCAGCGAC
>JAHZEF010000051.1:6850-13724 GCA_019422005.1 Clostridiales bacterium | reverse complement strand
GTAGTCACCATGGCAAAGGAACTGTTTCCCACCAGAGAGTATGAGACATTCTCCCTGCCGGCCGGGACATATACGGCGCTGCGCGTGACCATTGGCGAGGGGGAAGGGCACAACTGGTGGTGCGTCGTGTTCCCTTCGATCTGCATGAGCGCATCCATGGATGAATTTGAAGAAGCGGCAGAAACGGCCGGGCTGACCGAAGGTGAGATCAAGCTGATTACAGAGGAATCCGACGGCTATGTTTTGAAATTCAAATCCATTGAATTGCTGGAGAAACTGAAAGGGATGTTTTCTGACTGAGCCTGCAGGGGGATCGCAAAAAACGCGGTCCGCCCTGTTTTTTTTTCGGGAAATATGATACACTGAAGCAGAAATGGAGGGGAGGATCAGAACTCGGTCAGCTCGGCCATCCTGGAACAGATCTGCCGGAATGCCGCGGACGGCAAGTCAGGGCAGATTCTCATGGTTCCGGAACAATACTCTCATGATATGGAGCGGACGCTCTGCGCCGTCGGCGGAGATTCCATCTGCCTGTCGGCGGAAGTGCTCAGCTTTTCACGGCTGGCCAGCCGCGTATGTTCGCTTTACGGCGGCGTCAGCCGCCGTAATTTGGATCATGGCGGCCGGCTGGTCGCCATGTCCCTGGCGCTGGAGTCTGTGGGAAGCCGGCTGAAACTTTATGGCGTCAGCCGGAAAAAGCCGGAGTTTCTGCTGCGCATTTTGGCGGCGCTGGATGAATTCAAAAGTGCGTGTATTTCGGCGGAACAGATCCGCCGTGCGTCTGCCGGCGCCGGTGGGCAGCTGGCTGTCAAGCTGGAGGAACTGGCCCTGATTGCGGAGAGCTTTGATGCGGTCTGCGCTGCCATGGGGCAGGATTCCCATGACAGGCTGTCGCTGCTGTGCGACCAGCTGGACTGCTCCGGCTATGCCGCCGGACGGCAGGTGTTTATCCTTGGTTTTTCTGATTTTACCGGACGGGAACTGGAAATTATCGGCCGCCTTCTGGAACATGCGGAGGGCGTTACGGTCGGGATTCTGGGGGACGGCTCCGACCGCGGCTGCTTTGCCCTGGGGGCGAAGACGGTGCAGCGGCTCAAATCCCTGGCCGCCAGGCAGGGCGCCGATGCTGCTGTGGAGGCGCTGCCGGAACCCGGCGGAATTTCACCGGAGCTGTCATATCTGCGCCGGCATTTGTTTTCCGGATCGTCGGATTGCTGGCCGCAGAAACCGGAGGCCCTGGTGCTGCACCACTCTGCCGGTATTTACGGCGCATGTATGGAAACCGCGGGCCGGATTCAGCGCCTGGCGATGGCCGGCTGGCGGTACCGTGACCTGGCGGTTTGCTGTACCGGCGATCTGTACCGGCCGGTGCTGGAATCCGTGTTTCGCCGGTTTTCGATCCCGGCTTATTTTGCGGGTGTGGAAGTGATGGAGGAGGATCCGGTAGTCGGAATGATCCAGTCTGCGCTGGATGCGGCCACGGGCGGCCTGGAGGCAGAGGATGTCCTTCGCTTCCTGAAATCCGGGCTCTCTCCGCTGCAGCCTTCGGAGTGCGATCTGCTGGAAAACTATGCGGGCGTCTGGAGAATTCGCGGCCGTAAATGGGAAACGGAGTGGGATATGCATCCGGACGGCTACGGCGCTCCGCTGGATGCCGCTGCAAAGGAAAGGCTGCTGCAGCTGAATGACGCCCGCGTTCGGGGCGTACAGCCGCTGGCACAGCTGCGGGACGGGCTGCGTGCAGCTTCCGGGACGGCAGAGCAGGTGGAGGCGCTGTATGCATTCCTGGAACGGATCGGCCTGGCACAGACGCTGGAGCGCCTGCAGGAGCACAGTACGACGAGATCAGAGCTTCAGCAGGCGCAGGCCTATGGGCAGATGTATGAAATTGTGCTTCAGGCGCTGGAACAGATGTATCTGGTTTTGGGGGAAACGGTCCGCGATCCGGGAGATTTTGCAGACTTGTTTTCGGTGGTTCTGAGCCAATATGACGTGGGCACCATCCCTGCCAATCTGGACAGCGTCCGGGTCGGAGACGCTTCTTCCATGCGTTTTGGCCAATGCCGCGCCCTGTTTCTCCTGGGAGCGGAAGAAGGGGAGTTTCCGGCCTGCCGGCCGGATGGGGGGCTGTTCAGCGAACAGGAGCGAAAGCGCCTGGCAGGCATGGGCCTGGCTGTGATGCCGGGCCAAAGCGTCCAGATGAACCGGGAACTGGCGATTCTCTATCAGGTGCTGACGTCTGCGTCTGAGCAGCTCTTTGTCTGCAGCAGCACGGATCAGCCGGCATATCTTTTTACGAGAATGCGGGAACTCTTCCCGCTGGCGCCGCTGGGGGAGGATGCCGATATACCGGAAATCCTCTGCAGCAGCCCGGAGGCTGTGGGGGCGCTGCTCGCCGCCGGACAGATGCTTCCGGAGGATGCCGCTGAGCCGGAGGTTCAGCGGACTGCGCAGGAGATCCGTGCATTGGCCGGCCACCGGCCGGGCGCGCTGACCGGCGGCGTTGAGGCCCTGTATGGCCGCAAGCTGTATTTGTCTGCATCCCGGATCGATCAGTATGCGGCGTGCCGCTGCGCTTATTTCCTGCGTTATGGCCTGAAGCTCCGGAAGCAGAAGGAGGCGGCTTTTGACGCTCCGGTTTACGGAACCTTTGTCCACTTTGTCCTGGAAGAGACGGCCAGGCAGGTGCGGAAGGAGGGCGGCTTTCACGCGGTTGACGAAGCCCGGCTGATGGATATTGCCCGGGAAACAATCAGCGCCTACGAGGATGACACGCTTTCCCTGATGATGGAGCGTTCCGAACGGCTGGCGTATTTGTTTCAGCGCAACCAGGGGGAGGTTTTGGAAGTTGTTCGGGAGTTGGGGCGGGAACTGCGTCATTCCGACTTCGAACCGGCGGGCTTTGAACTGGAATTTTCTGAAACCGGACAGATGGGGCCGGTGGAAATTCAGGGCCGCCATGCTGCGGCGGAGCTGTCCGGCTTTGTAGACCGGGTGGATCTGTATACCCATCAGGGGATTACATATGTCCGGGTCGTGGATTATAAAACCGGGAAAAAAGCGTTTGATTATACCGACGTCCTCAATGGCATCGGCCTGCAGATGCTGATTTACCTCTTTGCGCTGGAGGAGCATGGGGAAGAGGCCTTTGGCACGCCGCTGCGACCGGCAGGCGTTTTGTATTTTCCGGCCAGACGAATCATTCTGCCGGCTGCAGGCCGGCTGGAACCGGAGGAAGCGGAACGGAAGCGGCGGGGCGAGCTGTCACGGCAGGGCGTCATTTCCGGGGATACGGCGGTTCTGCAGGCGATGGAACGGTTTGAGGACAAGCCGGTTTATATGCCCTATCAGGTCAATTCCAGGGGCGAGCTGACCGGCGATCTGGCAGATGCGGAGGAAATGCGGCTGCTGAAGCAGCACGTTTCCCGCGTCTTGTCCCAAATGGCAGACGGCATTGCGGAAGGGACGGTGGATCCCAATCCCATTGTGCGCGGCGCCGAGGACTCGGCCTGTACCTATTGCGAATATGCGGAGATCTGCCATCGGGCCTCCGGGGAACTGGCCATGCGTCCGATGCGCAAAACCGACCGCAAAAAGTTTTGGGAGATTCTGAGGAAAGAGGGGGCAGGGCATGGCTGAGGTACAATTGACTGCTGCGCAGCGGGCGGCGGTGGAAGACCGGGGCGGTGCGCTGCTGGTCTCCGCGGCGGCGGGATCCGGAAAAACAAAAGTGCTTGTCGACCGGCTGATGGGGCAGATCTGTGATCCGGTCCATCCCAGAGACGTCAATGAATTCCTGATTATCACCTACACAAAAGCGGCTGCTGCAGAACTGCGGGGCAAAATTTCCGCGGAGCTCGGCCGCCGCCTGGCGGCGCAGCCGGCGAACCGGCATCTGCAGCGGCAGATGAACCTGATTTACATCACGGAGATTTCCACTGTGCATGCGTTCTGCGCCAATTTACTCCGCAGCTATGCACATGTCCTGGACCTTGCGGCAGATTTTCGAGTGGCGGAGGAGGCGGAATGCCGGCTGCTGCGGGAGAGATGCCTGGATACCGTCCTGGAGAGCGCCTACGCGCGTCTGGATCAGGATCCGGCGCTGCGTGCCATGGTGGATACCCTGGGCCAGGGACGTGACGACAGAGGGGCCGCGGGAGCTGTCGAGACGCTTTACCAGGCGGCCCTGTGCCACCCGTATCCGGAGGATTGGCTGGACATGTGTGAAAGGGCGCTGGACCTTTCCGGGTATTCCGGCTGCGCCGATACACCGTGGGGCGCGTATTTGCTGCATCGGTTTCGCGGATTCCTGACTGCGCAGATTGCAGCCATGGAACGGGCTTCAGCGGAGATGCAAGGGATCCCGGCGCTGGAGAAGGCGTATCTGCCGGGATTTCAGGAAACGATCCGGCATCTGCGCCGGTTGCTGGAGTTGGAACAGTGGGATGAAATCGGCACGGAACTGCCGGCCAGCTTCGGACGCCTTTCACCGGTTCGGAATTTTGAGGATAAGATGCTGCTGGAGCGTTTGAAAGCAGTCCGCAGCCGCTGCCTGGACGGGCTGAAGGATTGGAGGTCCGTATTTTACGGGACAGACCGGCAGACAATGGACGATTTGGGGGAGTCGGCCCAGGCGCTGCTGGGCGCTTTGAGCCTGACAAGGCGCCTGATGCTGGAATTTTCAGCAGAAAAACGCCGCCGGCGTCTGATGGATTTCAGTGATCTGGAACACGAAGCGATTCGGCTTCTGATCGACCGCTCCTCCGGCCGGCCAACGGCGGCGGCCCGGGAGGTGGCGGAACGGTTTGCGGAGATCCTGGTGGATGAATACCAGGACAGCAATGAGGTACAGGAAAAGATCTTTTCCGCCATCTCACGTGAAAACAGGAACCGGTTTATGGTGGGGGATGTGAAGCAGTCTATTTACCGCTTCCGGCTGGCGGACCCCTCCATCTTTCTGGATCAGTACAAGCGGTATGGCAGCCCGCAGACGGCGGCCGAAGGAGAGCCGCGGAAAATCCTGCTTTCCGACAATTTCCGGTCGAGGCCGGAAATCCTGTCGGCAGTCAACGATGTATTCCGCACGGTGATGTCGGAGGAGGTCGGAGACCTGGCCTATGGCGCAGAGGAGGCGCTGCGTCCGGGGCTCAGCTTTCCGCCTGCGGCGGAGCCGGTTGTGGAGCTGCACTGCCTGGAACCGTCTGCAGAAAGCGCGGACGGCGCGGTACATAAAGGACGGACGGAGGCGCAGTTTGTGGCGGAACGGATTGTGCAGCTTCTGTCGGAGGGGACCGTGGAGGAAACCGGCGGCCCGCGCCCTGTCCGGCCGGAGGATATTGTGATCCTGCTGCGATCGGTTCATTCGGCGGCGCCGGATTATATGGAGGCGCTGCGCGCACGGGGAATCCCCTGCCTCAGCGATCGGGGGGAAAGCATACTGGATACCCGTGAGGTGGAGACCCTGGTTTCCATTCTGCAGACCATCGATAATCCGCACCGTGATATTCCGCTGGTCAGTGCTTTGAGCAGCCCGGTATTTGGGTTTACGGCCGAAGAATTGGCGCAGATCCGCGCCTGCAGAAGGGACGGGGACTTTTACGGCGCGCTTTGTGAGGCTGCTGCGCACGACATGCGGGTATCCGCCTTTCTGCGGCAGCTGGAGGAGCTGAGGGAGCAGGCGCGCTGGCGATCTCTGCACGAATTGCTCCAGCTGGTGTTTGAACGTACGCGCATTGAGGCCATTTTCGGCGCAATGGATCCGGGAAAGCGCCGGCAGTCCAATCTGCAGAGCTTTTTCTCTTACGCAGCAGGTTATCATGGCAGCGGTTCTGCGGCTCTGATGCAGCTGCTGAACGACGTGGAACTTCGCCGCCGGCAGGGGCAGGCGATTCCGCCGGCGGAGCAGGGCGGCGGCGGTGCAGTGCAGATTATGAGCATTCACAAATCCAAAGGCCTGGAATTCCCGATTGTGATTCTGGCCGACCTTTCCCGCCGGTTTAATGCGGAAGATCTGCGGCAGAACGTTATGACGCACCCGGAGCTTCTGATCGGTTCAAACCTGGTGGATCTGGAGCACGGCGTGCGGTTTCCGACCATCGGGCGGAGGGCGATTGCCATGCGGCTGCAGCAGGAGAGCCTTTCGGAAGAGCTGCGGGTACTGTACGTTGCAATGACACGGGCGAAAAACCGCCTGATTATGACTTACTGTTCCCGGTTTATCCGTTCAGAGCTGCAGGCCATCGCTGCAGAAGCTGAGGAGCCGGTGACGCCGGAATTTGCCGGACGGGTGAAGAATGCGGGAATGTGGGTGCTGGCGGCGGCCGTATGCCGGACGGAAGCAGGGGAGCTGTTTGCGGCAGGCGCCTGTCCGCGCCAAAGCATGGTGCGGGAGTTTCCCTGGAGCATCCGCTTTCATGAGGGGAGGCCTCAGGCTGCCGGGATATGGATGCCGGAAGAGCATGGGGGATCGCAGGAGAGCAGGGTGTGTTTCCCACTGGACCGGAGGGAACTATCCCGCAGGCTGGCATATCGCTACCCATATCCGGACGCTTCCCGGGTTCCTTCCAAGCTGACGGCGACGCAGCTGAAGGGGCGGGAGATGGACCGCGAAGCTCTGTCGGATGCAGCGGAGCTGACGCCGCTTACGCGCAGGAAGCTGCGGCGGCCCCTGTTTGTGACGGCTTCCGGTATGCTGACGCCTGCAGAGCAGGGGACTGCCAACCATTTGTTCCTGCAGTTTGCCTCCTATGCGGCGTGTACGACCGCAGAGGGGATTGAACAGGAACTCCGCCGCATGCTGCTGAAAGAGTTCTTAACGCCGGAACAGGCGGCAGCAGTTCGGCGCAAGGAAATCCTGCAGCTGTTTCATGCGCCG
>JAHZEF010000051.1:0-6840 GCA_019422005.1 Clostridiales bacterium | reverse complement strand
GGTCGGAAAATTCTGAGCTGCAGCCATGTGGAACGTGAAATGAAGTTTTCCATACTGATGGACGGCAGTATATACGACCGCTCTGTGACAGGGGAAAAAATTATGCTGCAGGGCGTTGTGGACTGCCTGCTTCTGGAACCGAACGGGCTGACTGTAATCGATTTTAAAACGGATTCCGTTAGTCCGGGACGGGAGGCGGAACGGGCCGCGCGCTACACGGGGCAGCTGAAAGCGTATTCCATGGCATTGGAGCGCATTTATCGTCAGCCGGTCTGTCACCGTCTGCTTTACTTTCTGTCCACCGGGTGCGCCGTGGAAATTCCATAAAACGTCATGCGGCAGGATTTCATTTGAAATCCTGCCGCATGGTCAGCATGGTTTTATTTGCAGTCTTTATCCTGCGCCTTGTTTTGGGCCTTATTCTGCGCCTTGTTCTGGCTCTTGTTCTGAGACTGGTTTTTATTCTGATTGGTGTTTTCCATTTTGAGGTTCCTCCATCGTATGATTTGCGGATTTCCGCGGTCATAGCATACCCTGATTTTCAGCTTTTATCCTTCGGCCGGAAGAGCAGCGCCGCCAGATAGCCGAAGAAAATGGCAGCGGTAATGCCGGCGGCGCTGGCCTTGACGCCGCCGATTAAAACGCCGAGGAGCCCCTGCTCCTGGACGGCTTCCTTGACGCCCTTGGCAAGGTTATATCCAAAACCGGTCAGCGGTATGGTGGCGCCGGCGCCTCCCCAGTCGACCAGATATTGATAAATTCCAAGGCCGCCCAGGATAACGCCGGCCACCACGTAGCTGACCAGGATTCTTGCAGGCGTCAGCTTGGTCTTGTCAATGAGAATCTGGCCGATGGCACAGAGGATACCGCCAGTCAGAAACGCTTTGAGATATTCCATGCGCTTCAGCTCCTTTCCAGTTCGATTGATACGGCATGGCAGATGGAGGGGATGGATTCCCCCTGCTGCGTGGAAGTGGTGGACAGCAGCGCGCCGGTACCGCACAGAAGCAGCTTCCGATATTTTTTCTGCTTCATCTGCTGAAACAGATAACCGCAGAAAACGCTGGCGCTGCAGCCGCAGCCGGAGCCGCCGGCGTGGACATCCTGTTTTTTACAGTCGAAAACCATAACGCCGCAGTCATCGTATACATTTTCCATGGATATGCCGTCACGGTTGAAGAAATCCAATACAATATGCTTGCCGACAGAGCCCAGATCGCCGGTCACAATCAGATCATAATCCTGGGGCTGCAGCCCGCGGTCTTTCAGATGCTGTACAATGGTCTGATAGGCAGCCGGCGCCATGGCCGCGCCCATGTTATTGGCGTCCTTAATGCCCCAGTCGACGATCTTTCCGATGGTGGCGGAAGTGACGTAGGGGCCGTCGCCATCTTCCCCCAGCAGCGCGCAGCCCGCGCCGGTGACGGTCCACTGTGCAGTCGGCGTACGCTGGCCGCCGTAAACCAGGGGGAAGCGGTACTGCCGTTCTGCCGAAGCAAAGTGCGACGACGTCATTGCCATCGCATGCTTTGCAAACCCTCCGCTGACAGCCATGGCGGCCAGAGCCAGGCTCTCCGCCATGGTGGAGCAGGCGCCGTAAAGGCCGAAAAACGGGATCTCCGCATCGCGCAGGCAGAAGCTGGTGCCGATACATTGGTTGAGCAAATCGCCGGCAAAAATCATATCGATGTCGCCGGGCTGGAGATCCGCCTTTTTCAGCGCTGTCTGCAGCGCAAGCGTCTGCATCTGACTTTCCGCTTTTTCCCAGGAATCCTTTCCGAATTTGGTATCCTTGCTGACATAGTCAAAATAAGAGGCGAGAGGCCCTTCCGATTCCTTTTTACCGCCAACGGCACTGGCGGCCAAAATCGTTGGGGGATTTTCAAACGTAAGGGTCTGCCGGCCCTGATGAAAACGCGCCATGCACACAACTCCCAATTCATTTTTGAGGATAGTATGCGACATTTTCTCAGAAATTAGCCGCCGATTCCAGAGGTACGGCTCCAAAATTCAAAATTTAAGGATTTCCCTGAAAGCTGCAGCCGGATGGGGCCTGCACGAGGGCCGGGGAGGATAGAAGCCCAAAAAGCAGACAGGCGGGCAGAAACTGCGCAAAAAGCCGCATGGCCTGTACGGTGTTCGTTGCTGCGGCATCGAAGGAGCGCCGATGATGCACAGAAGCTGCGTAATCTGATCCCGCGTAATGGTGTGGCCGGGCTGGAAAAGCCGTCTGCTCCCTGGACATGCGTGGAGAGGTATCCTGTTTCTGCTGAGGTAAGTTTGGTTTGCTCGGCTGCCTTAGCCGAGAACGCTGGGAGAAACACGCATTGGAACCCGGTTCCGTTGACTTTGGCGTGAGACTGAACAGAAGAATCGAGGAAAGACCTCCCGCAGCAGGACTGCGCGTGAGAATTCTCATAAAGGATGGCATGCACTCAGAGTTTCCAATACGAAATTGCTACTTCAAACACATGGATTTTTCGGTAAATACAAGCAAAATGGCATGAACGTGTTGTAAAAAGGAAAGAAACGGAAGGTTCCGCCGAGGTCGGCGACACTGTCCGGCGGGCCTGAAAACAAAATTCCAGTTTTGTATATTCCTGCATGGAAACCTGCCGTTTGCGCCGCCCCGATGGACGCGCTTTTTCTTCCTGCTGGATACGCAGCGCCTTCTGCCGGACGCGCGGATGGGCGGAAAAACCGGGCAGCGCCTCTGGAAGGACGCTGTCCGGTTTGGGTGTGCAAGATCGGGAGTCGGCCAGTAAACCGACCTGTAAAAATCTGCAGCAGATCATGGCCGCTTACCGTCATGCTGGCGCGCAAGGATTCTGAGATCATACTCATAGGTGCTTTGGTTGTGCATTTCCACAGCGTGGTAACACGCTGAGAGGCTGCGCTGAGCGATGGCTTTGAGGATCGCCTGGTGTTCCTGCAGAGCGATCTTACAACGATTTCCTTCCCGCAGGCTCTGAGCGGCCAGCTTTTCAATACGGTAGGTGTGAGCTTCAAACAGTTCGTGGAAGTCACTGTTCGGCGTGGAGGTAACGATTTCCCGGTGAAATTGAATGTCCGACTGGAGAAATCCGTCCAGGTTTGCTTTCTCAGCAAATCTCTCCTGCTCCGTGATCAGGTCATTCAACCGGCCTAAAACAGCGTGACCAACCTCAGTCTCCTGATTTTTCATGATATTGATCACGCAGAATGCCTCGACGGCCACGCGCGTCTGAAATGTGCTGAGAATATCTTCTGGCGTGATTCGATGCAGCATGAATCCTTTGCTTGGGAGAATATCGATATATTTGTCATGCCGCAGCCGGGTAAGCGCATCCTTCACCGGCGTCCGGGAGCAGCCCAACTCCTTGGCAATTTGCATTTCGGAATAGATGGTATCATAGTCCATCTGATCTTCAAAAATTTTGTCACGGAGATAGGAATAGGCGCGTTCCTGCAAAAAAGTGAATTGTTCCAAACCTGTTCCGCCCTTTTCTCATGATACTTTTCCCTAAGGTACCATCTCTTGGACTTCTTGTCAAGTTGCAGCACGGTCAGGCAGTAGCTGTTTCATGATTTGCAGTGTCCGGAGGTAGTCCTGTTCCGGATGTCCGATAGTTGCCTCAACGGAGAATTCTCCCTCATAGCCGGATTTCCACAGAATTTCCGTGTATGGTGTGAAGACCGCAGTTAACTCCGGCTGAAGATAATATTTCTGCCCCAAATAATTCTGAGCAATGTGCACGACCTTGACGTAGGGCAGCGCTCTGCGAAGGGCGTCGGGACTTTCTCCCATGACACAGGCGTGGTACAGATCCAGTACCAGCCCCACATTGGAGAGCTGCAGATGCTGTAATGTGGCCATGGCCTCATCTAAAAGATGGATCCATTGGCATTCTCTTGTACAGAGCGGTTCCAGCAGCGGGGTAATGCCGTATTCGCCAGCAATTTCCGCAATGATCGCAATGGACTGCTCCCATTGATCCGCAGCGGTCCTACGGTCATAATCTGCCGAAAGCAGCCGGGAGTTGGGGGAGCCAATGCCGAAATATTGCACGCCCAAGGCTGCGGCGTGTGAGGCCAGCCGGCGCGTATAACTGCGCAAAGTCTCCGGGGCGAATCCTTCGCCCACCAGCTTGATTTCCGGAGGGCAGAAGGCGTTGACAGACTGAATGGAGAGGCCGGACTCCGACAAAGCCTGACGCATTTTGGGCAGATCTGTTTCCGGGCAGCTGGCCAGATAGGCGCCCCGGAGAACGATGCCGTCGTAGCCGCTGGCAGCGACCAGGTTCAGTGTATCCCATTCAGCGCAACAGCTGTAAAACATCATGACGATACCTCCATATGTACGGGCGTCTGCTGCCGGCTATCCAGAAAATGGTCGATTTGCGAAACCACATCTTCGCTGCCAAATCCGCCGGCTTTGGATATTATGGGAATCTGCAGGTGATTGCGGTGCAGAAGGGAACAGGCGACACCGGGAACAATCTCACAGATGGGCTCAATCCAGCGTACCTGCAGGGCGTGGAGAATTCCAAATAATGTATCACCGCCGAAAACAGTCAGAGATCCCGGTGCCGAACACTCGGTCAATGCACGCACACAATTACCAAACCCGGCAGCCACAGCCGCTGCGTTGGCATGCAGCACGTTCGGATCGGTGGAAACGGTATCCCGGGATTCTGCTGCATACAGAAGAAGCTTGTTGTGGGGCAACGTCAGTGATTCGACAGGAAGCGGGATGGATGGCTCTGCGGCCATCAGCTGCGCAGCGGTTCGGGGGATTCCGTGATAGCTGCATGCCTTCACGGCAAAGGCACATTGTGCTTTTGCCTGCGGATGCAGGCTGCCGCTGACCAGCAGGCGATAACCGCCTCCGACAACCAGAGGCAAGGGACTCCTGGGAAGGTTTAATAGTTTTGGCAGGACGGCTGCGAAGCCGGCACAGCCGGCCAGACAACGCAGGCGGCCGGTTTCACGAAGCGTATGGCCGATGGCGGACAGTTCTGCATCTGTTGCCGCATCCACCACCAGAACCTGCAGCCCTTCCTGCGGAACGGCTGCTTTCTGCAGGTCCTGCCAGGAGACACTGGAAGTGCGGATACTGGACTGCTGGGCAATGATTTTCGGAATTTCGCTGTGCTGGATTGGGTGGAAGGGATCATCGGCAAAACTGGAGCGATGCAGCGGCAGACTGCCGACGTATTGACAACCACTGATGGTGTACCGGCCCAGGGAGGGATAGGCCGGTACAAAGATCAGTTCTTGAGTACCGGAACATTCCAGCATGGCGGTCAGCTCGCTGCCGATGTTCCCACGAAGCGTGGAGTCTGTCTTCTTATATAAATAGGAGATCCCGGCCCGCACAGCCTGGCGGGTGAGTTTCATAATCCGACGGGCCGCCTCCACCGCAGAAAGGTGCCGGCTTTCCGTATCAATCACCATCACAGGAGCATCGCACTGGCCCATGACCGCCTCATTGATATCGCTGAAAAGGCAGACGCGGGTACGGATTCCGGCTTTGGCAAACTGGACGCCAGTGTCCATGCAGCCGGTCAAATCGTCGGCAAGAATCAGCAGCTGAACCATGAGCAACCTCCTGCTATCCTCAGGGAATCAGAAGCATCTTTCCGGGAACGCCTGCCTTAATGGCAGCGAACGCTTTTTCATAATCCCGCAGGTCATACGTACCGGCAATGACAGGCTCAATGTGGAAGGCGCCGGAGGAGATCAGGTCCACACACTGCTCCCACGTGCGGTACATCAGACGGCCGGTAGAGCCGATGATGGTAGCTTCCTTGTAAATAACGTCTTCTGTCAGATCCAACTGGATGGGATTGTTGGGAAGACCCACCATCACGATGGTGCCGCCCTTGCGAATCATGCGGAACAAGCTCCTGATGGCGGGGATAACGCCTGAATAGTCAATGGCCACGTCCGCGCCGGCACCGGTGACAGAATGCACCAAGCTGATGGAATCGCTGGCGGCGGAGTTGCAGATGTAGTCCGCGCCCATTTCCCGGGCCACATCCAATTTGGCATCCACTACGTCCAGAGCGATGACAGCTTTTGCGCCCCAAGCCTTGGCTGCGCCGACGGCCATGAGGCCGATGGGACCGCAGCCGTTGATGACCACCGTCTTGCCGGACACTTTGGCACAATCCACGCCGTGGACGGCCACACCCATGGGTTCCAGAAGAGCGCCAACCTTATAGTCGAAGCCGGCAGGCAGTTTGAAGGCGCAATCCACGGGGAAACTGATGTACTCCGAGAATGCACCGGGCGCCTGTACACCGATGATCTTCATGTTTTCACAGATGTGCCGCTGGTCATTCTTACACATAGCACAGTGGTTGCAGGGAATATGGGTTTCACCGGCTACCCGGTCTCCTATGGCAACTTCGGTGACCAGCTCGCCGACGGCAACTACGTCGCCGGAGAACTCATGGCCGAAAACCATGGGAAGGGTCAGGCGCTTCTGGGCGTAGTCCGTCCAGTCCATGATGTGCTGGTCGGTGCCGCAGATGGCAGATGCCTGGATTCTGACCAGAATATCCCGCGATCCGACGGAGGGGATGGGGAGGTTTTCCTGGATTTCTGCGCCGGGTGCCGGCACTGCTTTAACGAGTCCGTACATGGTGTCTTTCATGATGTTACCTCTTTCTTGTCATTTAAAGTTTTTTCCGGTTTTCTGCCATTTGAACAGCCATCTTCATTGCGTCAACCAGGCTTTCTTCATTGGCGCGGCCCTCACCGGCCTTGCCGAAGGCGGTGCCATGATCCACAGAGGTGCGGATGATGGGTAAACCGATGGTGCAGTTGACGCCGGTCATAGAAGTGAAGCGGTTG
>JAHZEF010000050.1:13904-14941 GCA_019422005.1 Clostridiales bacterium | reverse complement strand
CTGCAGCGCCGCCACATACCGCAGAAACTGGCGCGGGGAATCTCCGCGATAATAGCCGAATTCCTGCGGCAGGTATCCCAGCACGGCGCGGTATGCCCCGTCCAGCACCCGGATGTCTTCCCCTTCCCACAGGATCCGCCCCTCAGTCGGAAACAGCAGCGTGGCAAGCATTTTGATCAGCGTGGTCTTTCCTGCGCCATTGGGCGAAAGCAGCCCATATACCCCGTGCCCGAAGGACAGGGTGATATCCTCCAGCGCGGTGAACGTCCCATAGCGTTTCGTGACATGGTCAACCTGCAGCATGTGAAACAACTCCTTCCCGCGGCTCAAACAGCCAGCGCTTCAGTTCATGGCAATAGACGGCCGCGGCCGCAAGCGCCGCCGGGAACAGCGCCGCGGCGGGCAGCGCGCGCCACAGGGGCAGCAGCCGGTCCCCCAGCAGCTGCAGCGACAGGGACAGCAGCGCCCAGCCGGCCGGAACCAGCAGCGGCGCCCAGGTCCGCCGGCTTCTCACCTGGACCGACAGCAGCGCCGCGGCAAACAGCAGCAGCGCCGCAAAGGAGACGCCCAGCAGCCGCAGCAGCGGGACCGACCGCCCGGCCAGCAGCCAGAGGGCGCCTCCGGCCAGCCCTGACGCCGCCAGCGAAACCGCGCCGAATACCAGCATCCGCAGAGCCGTCAGCTGCCGCAGGCAAATACGGCAGGCCGCTTTCCACTGCCAGACGCCGGTCTGCAGTTCTTTCCACCAGGTCAGCAGATGGAGCAGGCCATACAGCGCCGGGGACAGCAGGAACAGCAGGGCGTACAGCATGGACGGCGCGGCCCGCGCCGCCGCAGCCATCGGCGCAAAGCAGCACAGCGCCGCCAGAAAGCTGAGGAACACGCAGTCCCACACCCCAAAGAACAGGGCGCGCGGCCCCAATTCCTTCAGCAGCCGGCCCAGCGTGCGCCACAGGCGCGGCGGGACCGGCAGCGCAGCGTCGAGGATCGCCGTTACCGCCGCCCGCTTTTCCGCCTCTGTGGGCATGGGGATCATT
>JAHZEF010000050.1:0-13894 GCA_019422005.1 Clostridiales bacterium | reverse complement strand
CCAGCAGGCTGTAATACTGCGCCTTGATTTTGCTCTCCGGCTGCCCGGTCACGGCGGCAATTTCCGGAAAAGGCGCCTCCGCATAGATCCGCAGCCGGAATATCGTCTGCAATGCCGGATCCAGCGCCCGGACATAGCCTTCAATCTGCCGCAGAAGTTCCCTGTCCCGAACCCGTCCGGTAAAATCCTCCTGCACAGCCGGCGCGGCCTCTTCCAGCGGGACAGCGGCCGGGCCGCTGCGCCGCCGGGCGTCGATCACCTTGTTGGCAGCGACACGGTAGAGCCAGGTTCGGAATGCGGCGCGGCCGGCGTCGTAGGACGGCAGCGACCGGAGCATTGCCATAAAAATGGTCTGCGTCAGATCCATCGCATCCTCCCGGCTTCCCACCTGCCGGTAAACAAACCGGTAGATTTCATCGTAGTAGGCGCGGATCAGGCAGTCCGCCGCCTCCCGGGATCCGGATCGCTGAACCGCCCGGATCCATCTGATCTCCTGCTCCAATCCGCCGCCTCCTTTCTGCTTCCGGAAATAGATTCGTTTTTCGCCGTACATTCGTTGCAGGAATTAAAAATAGTATTTAAATTTTTACTGTCGAAAAGCCCTGAACTGTAAAAACCCTTGCAAATACCGACTTTTTCGCAGGTTAAGACACGCAAAAAACAATAATTTTTGACGCTTTGGCGCCCAAATGGTACCCAGATTTCCTATGGGGGTATAAAACGATACGGGCAGATATCAGAAAAACCATACTATGCGAGGGCAGACACACTTGTCAACGGCGGGCGGAACCCGTTCATCTTGACCGCTTTGACGAGTGCGGTTGGCTCTGCTATTTCCAAACAGACAAGGAGATCTGATAGAAAAATTCACACATCTGTGATACACTTAAACCAGAATTTTTTATTGATGAGAATAGATAGGTGTTTACAAATTCGGAGGCTGACCATGAAAAAACAGTTTCGGGGAATTGCCTTACTCCTGTTTGGTATGCTGCTTGCCATTACAAGTATTCCCATGGAAAGCTTCATGCCGGGAGAATACTATATGTTGCCTTGCCTGATTGGCGCCGTGGTCGGTGTTGTGGGCCTTGTCTATGCGTTTTCTGACGAGGAATAAGACTTATGGTACAACAGTCGAAAATTAAAAAACTGCTTTGGTTTGCTGCCATCCTATATGCCCTGGTTATGCTTTGGCTACTGTTCGGAAGAAGTCAATTTGACATAGGGCTGGGCTATTGGGAACAGGCGAAAATGAACATCAACCTTGTACCGTTCAATACCATTTGGCAGTATCTGTATTTGCTGATAAAGCAGACGAACCCATATCTGTTACCCCACGCCTTTATCAATCTGTTCGGGAATATTGCCGCTTTTGTACCGCTTGGCTTTCTCCTGCCTTGCCTATGGAACAGGCTGCAATCCTTTGGCCAATTCTCGCTTTGCACAGTTTCCCTGATTGTAACAGTTGAGATCGTACAGCTTTTCACGTTAAGAGGAAGCTGCGATATAGACGATTTAATCCTGAATATGATTGGAGCCTTAATAGGGTTTGTAATATGGCGATTTGTTCAGAAAAGAACATCCTGGGGACAGGATAATCTGAACTCTCAATGAAGGGAAAGCCTCTTAATATGGAAAAACCGCTGAAAATACAGGATTTTCCCTCACTTCTATAAACACTTGCAAGAAGTGATCAGACGATTTTCGTCTGTAAAATCAATAAAAAATACTGCATTGCGCAGCGGTACCGCCGCCCCGGCCGGCGCCGGATTTGCAGGCCGGGCGCCCCCTCCGGAGAGAACGGGGCTTTTCCGGAGCGGCCATATGTGTTATACTGAAACAAACACATGGGGGGAGGCCGTCTATGGAACATACCGTCTGGATGGCGCGCTATGCGGAGGCTGTGCGCGCCGCATTCGGCGACCGCATCGTCTGCATCGGCCTGCAGGGCAGCCGCGCCCGCGGCGAGGCCACGCCGGAGAGCGATATCGACGCCGTACTGATTCTCGACCGGGTGGACGCCGCCGATCTGGAACGATACCGCGAAGCCGTATCCGGCCTGCCCGACCGGGACAAGCTCTGCGGGTTCGTCTCCGGTCGGGAGGAGCTGCGCTGCTGGGAAAAGGGGGAACTGTTTTCCTTCTTCCACGATACGGTGCCGATCTGCGGCAGCCTGGACTACCTGCTGCCGGAACTGTGTCCGGAAGACGCGGAAAGCGCCGTGCTGGCCGGCGCATGCAGCATCTATCACGCCTGCGTCCACAATCTGCTCCACGCGCGCAGCCCGCAGCTGTTGGCGGCGCTTCAGAAATCCCTGTTCTTTACGCTCCGCGCCAGCCACTTCCGCCGGACCGGCCTGTTTGTATCCCGCCGTGCAGATCTGCTGCCGCTGCTGCCCCCGCAGGAACGGCGGCTCCTGGAGCTGAACCCCTCCGATCATTTTGCGCAGGTGTCTGCGGGGCTGATCGCCTGGGCCTCCAGTCCCAGCCGCTCCTGCGGCGGATGCGCCTGCCAATCCCGGAAAACTGAGGAGGCAAACAGCCATGTATGACGAATTGACAGAGGTGGATCTTCAGAAAATGCAGGAGGAGATCCGGTACCGGACGCTGGAGCTGCGTCCAAAACTGATCGAAGACGTAAAGACGGCGCGCGCCTTCGGGGATCTCAGCGAGAATTTTGAATATAAGGCCGCCAAACGGGAAAAGAACCGCAATGAAAGCAGGATCCGCTACCTGGAACGGATGATCCGGACCGCCAGAGTCATTTCCGCCGGCGCATCGGAAGCGGATGTGGCGGGCCTGTTTGACAAAGTGACCATCTATCTGGAAGAGGACGATGAAATTCAGACCATTCAGCTGGTTACGACGCTTCGGCAGAATGCCCTGAAAGGCCTGATCAGCAAGGAGTCGCCCGTGGGGAAGGCTGTGCTGGGTCACAAAGTCGGAGAGCGCGTCCGGGTGGAGGTCAGCCCGGAGTACAGCTATAATGTGGAGATCCGCGCAGTGGAAAAAGGCGAAGACGACGCTTCGCTGGAAATCAGCCGATATTAGCGCGGGCAGGCCCTTCCGAGTCCTACCGCGCTGCTCCCGCCCGCAGCCCGCACAAAAAACCGACAGCCCGGCATGGCCTCACGGCCATGCCGGGCTGTCTTGCCGGACGCAGCGGAGCGGAGGGCTCAGTGCGTCAGGAAGAAGGTCAGCGCGAACAGAATTCCAATCACCCATGTGGCAGCCTTGATCTCCTTCGCCTTTCCGGTGAACAGCGCAATCACGGTCCAGGAGATGATGCCGAAGGCGATGCCGAAGGAAATGCTGTAGGTAAACGGCATCATCGCCACCGTCAGGAACGCCGGGACTGCCACTTCCGCGGAGATCCACTCGATATCGCGGACGCAGTTCATCATCAGCACGCCCACATAGATCAGTGCGGCAGCCGTCGCACAGCTGGGGATCAGCTGCGCCACCGGCGCCAGGAACATGGCGATCAGGAACAGCGCCGCCGTCGCCATGGAGGCAAGGCCGGTGCGGCCGCCCTCGCCGATGCCGGCGGAGGATTCCACAAACGTGGTGACGGTGGAGGTGCCGCAAACGGCGCCCGCAGTGGTGGCGACGGCGTCTGCCAGCATCGCCTTGTCCATTTTGGGAACTTCGCCGTCGGCAGTCAGCAGGTTGCCGCGGGCGCAGGCGCCGTAGAGCGTCCCCAGCGTATCGAACATATCCACCATGCAGAAAGCAAGCGCGGTGGTGATAAACATGACAATAAACGCGCCGGTCCCGTTGGCCGCGATAAACGGCGCAAAGTTGAAGCCCTCGGTAAACACCTTGCCGAACGCCTGCGTTCCAAATTCGCCGAACGCCGCCAGCGGATCAAACGACATATTGGTGAAAAATCCATCATAGAACCCGGGAATGGTGAAGCCCAGCACATAATAGGCCACCGCGCCGCCCAGAATGCCCCAGAGGACGCTGCCCTTTACGCCCCGCCTGGACATGATGGCAATGGCCAGAACGGCAAAGAACGTCACCAGCATCGGCATGATGGACGCCCAGGTGGCCGTTCCGGAGTAGACGTTGAAGGATGCCAGCGCGACCTTGGTGGAATCGTTCCCCACGATCAGCCCTGCGTTCTGCAGCCCCAGGAACGCAATGAAAAGGCCGATGCCGGCGGGGATCGCCATGCGGACCGCCTTGGGAATGGCGTCGAAGATTTTTTTGCGCAGGCCGGTCACCGTCAGCAGGATGAAAATCAGGCCGTCGGCCAGGACCAGAACCAGCGCATTGGCATAGCTCAGCCCCAGCCCGATACATACCGTATAGACGAAATAGGCGTTCAGGCCCATGCCGGACGCCTGCGCCAGCGGCAGATTGGACAACAGGCCGATCAGGACCGTACCGATCACCGCCGAGATGGCGGTGGCAATGTAGATGGCGCCGTAGGATACGCCCAGGACATTGGTGCCGTCATTGAACGGATTTGCAAACATGTTGGCGTTGACCATCAGTATGTAGGCCATCGCCATGAAGGTGGTCAGGCCGGCGACCAGCTCTGTCCGGACCGTTGTGCCGTGTTCCCTCAGCTTGAACAGTTTTTCCATGTTACCATACCTCCCAAAATGATTTCGCCGAAAAAACAAAAAAGGCCAAACGTCTCTTACTCAACACTTCGTTTCTCAGATAAGCAGGCCGGGCCGGCCGGTAATCGGATGACTGCTGATATTGAATATGACGTTCGGTCTTTGTCCGTCCCTGCCGCCGGGCAGACGGCAAAGGATGAATTATAAATTCAGTATAGCGGACTCTGCGCCAAATTACAAGTCGGCTTTTGATTTTTCTGCAAAAATACCAGGGCCGCAGCAGCACGCTCCCGTCGGAACCGGCGTCCGGCACCTTCGGTCCGTCTGCAGATTTTTCTCCCCGTTCCGCGGGGCAGTATCGCGTCACGCCGTGAAAATGCCCCATTCTGATTCATGGCAAACCATATGATTGGGCTCGTTGAATTTTTGTCTTGACATTTTCGCTCTCCTGTCGTATAATAACAAGAATCATAAAGAAAGGAGATCACGCAATGAACAAAGTGAATATCGATATCGACGATCTGATCTTCTGCAATGAAGAGGACTGCGTCACAGTAAGCAGCAGATAAACTGCAGTAAAATTCCCAGGGTGGCGGCTGACCCTGGTATTTTTTTGCCCATTTTGCGGCGCGCCCGCATCGGCCGGCCGGTTCCGCGGGCCTGCCAGACAGAAAGAAGGGAATATGACAGAATCAGATGACGCACAGCGCAAAGCGGGATTTCCGGGGATCCGGATGGGGGTTCATCCTGGCTTGTATCGGCTCTGCCGTCGGCATGGCAGCCTCCCAGCGCTTCGGCAGGGAACGGCCCGGCCGCCGGTTCCCCGGCGCCGGCCATCGGATACTCCGCCGTGGTCGGCTGGATCTTCAAATATCTGATCCATGCGCTGCGCGGCACACTGCGCACCCTGTCAGGTGCGGAAGCGTTCAGCCGGTTTTTCGGCGCAGCCGCCGCATTCAACATCGCCTGGCAGGCGGCCGGGCAGCGGCCGGATCAGAGCGGCCCCGTGCCAAACCGCCGGGGCCTTGGTTTTATCCCATGGCCAAATACGTCTTCCGCGGCCTTACGCTGCCGGCGCTGATCCCGGGCGTGGTTTACGGCGGAATCGGATAACCGGAAACAGGCAGGCTCCCCGGGCGGCGATGCGCCGCCCGGGGAGGGAGTTCCGGTCTGTAAGAGGCTGTTTCCATTCAGGCAGTGATAAAATGGTATGCGGCCGCTCCGGTCTGTTCGTGATAGGCGTCCATGGAAAACTGCAGGCCCGTTTCCCCGGCCAGCGTCCCCATGACGGCCGTGGTCGTGCGGGAATACCACGGAGAAACCGGTTCGCTGCGATTCCGGATATGCCGGACCCCCGGGCACCATTCCACCCGGACGTCCAGGCGGTTCCCGCGCCGCTCCAGATGAACGGCCTCCGGCGCCTCTTCAGCGGCATACGTGGCTGCAATGTTCTCCTGCAGGGCCGGCAGCCCTTCTGTGCGGATCTTCTCCGCCAGCGGCCGGAGATACCCTTTGGCATAGCGCGCAAGATAGGCGTCCACGACCGCGCCGCCGAACTTTCGTCCGAGATAATCCACGCCCATATTCATATAGAGATGGAAATCCCTGTGGAGATATTTATTGTCGGCTGCCCGCCGGTCCATGACCAGTGTGCCGTCCGTCAGAACCATTTTGCCCTGAAAGCGCGCCGGGTCATAAATCAGGGAGGAACAGGCCGCCCGCCCGGTCTGCGTAAAATCGTATTGATAGCGCAGCCCATAGCGCTCCACGGTCTTGCGGTACATATCGCAATGCAGGCAATAGCGCGGATACGGCCGGATCTGTTCCAAATCCAGCAGCCGGCCCTTGGACGGGCAGCGATGCATCTGAATCATGAACCAGCCGTCCGCTTCATTGAGGTACATCGTGAAATCCGCCGCTTCCTCGTTGAGAGACATGGCCCAATATTCATAACAGCCCCGCAGGCCAAGCCGGGCAACCTTCTGGTTCAGGATCCCGTTCCGGTCCGGATCAAAAATATCGTTCCAGTATCTTTCCACCTCTGCATAGCCGTATTCCTCCTCCAGAAAGGAAAACAGCTCGCTGTAAGAGGGAATAAACTCCGTGCAGGAAATCATCTTGCCATCCTCCATCCAATCATTTTCAATGAAAACGGCAAAACCCGCCCGTTCCCATCCATTTTCCAGGCCTTCAAACCTCTGAAACGGCGCCCGGCTGCCGCATCGGGCGCAGAAAAGCGCCGTCTGCCCCATTCTGCGCTGCAGACTGCGTCAGACGGCCGGCCTGATTTTCCTGTGCCGCCGGGGCAAAGCCCCGGCGGCATCCTGCATACCGGCGCGCTTATCCCAGGCGCGCGGCAATCACAGACTCCCAGTCAAAGCTCCGGATCGTTTCCGCATCCAGAAGCGTCGGCATGGAAACCGTTTCCTGTTCCAGAACCTCCCCATTGAAAATCCTGGTAATCGCATCAATGGTATCCTCCGCCTGCGTAACCGGTACGTTGGAACACATCACTTTCAGACGCGCATCGCCGGCTTCCAGCTTTTCAAACCCTTCGGACGCCCAGCCGGCGCACACCACAATGCAGTCGGAGTTGGCCGCCTCAATGGCAGCCAGCGCCCCGGCTCCCGTGTCAAAATTGACGCCGTAGACAATGTCCACATCGGGATTGGCAGTCAGAATATTCTCCATGACGCTCATGGAATCCGTCCTGGTGGCTTTTCCATCCTGCCGGGCCACAATCTCCACGCCGGGCAGCTGCGTCACCGTTTGTTCAAAGTTGTCCGCCATGGGGACGCAGACCACCGGAGACGCCGGAAAATCCAGAATGGCCACCTTCGCCTCGCCGCCCAGTTCCCGGTTGATATACTCAACCGTCCATTCGCCGGTCAGCTGCCCGTTGCGCGCATAATCAAAAATAACCTTTGTGGAGATCCGGTCCGAATTGGCGCCGCCGTCAAAGCAGACAACCGGGATTCCCTGATCCACGGCCCGCTCCAGTACGTCCACCAGGGCGTCGGGATCGGCCACGGCAATGGCAATGGCGTCCACGCCGGCGGTAATGAAATCTTCAACCTGCTGGATCTGCCTGTTGACATCGCCGTCCGCATCCTGAATCACCATCTCATAGCCCTGTTCCTGGCCGTAGTTGAGAAAAGTAGCCTCCAGATCCACGTAGTATTCGTCCCGCCGGTAATACAGATCCACACCGATCACTTTTTTCCCATTGCCTTCCCCGGCCTGATTTTCCGTCCCGCTCTCAGCGTCTGCAGGGGCTGAGCCGCCGGCATCGGCCGGCGCGTCTGCGGGTTTGGAGGCGCAGCCGGCCAACAGCGTCCATATGGTGATCAGCACCAGCAACACAGCGATTCCCTTTTTCATCATGATACCTCCTAAAATTATTCTAATCCGCCGCCGCGGCATTAGCTGCAGCCCCCTTTTCAGGATACCGCCATATCCAGAATGGCCTCCTGCGTAAAGTCCTTCCGCAGAATTTCTCCGGAGATGGTACCTTCCCGCATGACATAAGCCCGATCGCAAACGCCCATCAGCTCCGGCAGGTCGGAAGAGATCATCAGGATCGCCTTGCCCGCCTGGGCCAGCTGGCACATCAGCTTGTAGATTTCCGCCTTTGCACCCACATCGATGCCGCGCGTGGGCTCGTCGAAAATCAAAATGTCGGAGTCCACCGCCAGCCACTTCGCCAGGACCACCTTCTGCTGATTGCCGCCGGACAGGAGCCTCACCTCTTTTTCCTCAGACGGGGTCGCCGTGCCCAGCCGCTGAATAAAGGAAACTGCCAGAGCCCGCTCCTTCCGATCGCTGAGCAGCCCGTGGCTGCAGACGTTGTCCAGATCCACGATGCTGGTATTATGCTTGATGCTCATCTGCAGGATCAGCCCCTGCTGCTTCCGATCCTCCGGCACCAGCGCCAGCTTATGGCGGATTGCATCCCGAACCGAGCGGATGCGTACCTCCTGCCCGTCGATCAGGATCCGGCCGGACGTCTTTTTATCCGCTGCAAAAATCGCCCGCGCCGTCTCCGTCCTCCCGGCGCCCACCAGGCCCGCCAGGCCGCAGATTTCTCCATGCCGGACATAAAAGCTGACATCGCGGAGTACGCCGTCGCGGTTCAGCCCCTGGACTTCCAATGCGACGCCGCCGATTTCCGCCTCCAGTTTCGGGTACTCGCTGCCCAGTTCCCTGCCGACCATGAGGGAAATCAGCATCGGCCGGTCCACCCCGGCCACCGGCAGCGTTTTGATGTGCATCCCGTCGCGCAGGACCGTCACCGTATCGGCAATCTTAAAAATCTCTTCCATGCGGTGGGAAATATACACGATGGTAATGCCCCGGCTCCGGAGCGTTTCCACAATGGAAAACAGGCAGTCCAGTTCTTTTTCCGTCAGTGTGGCGGACGGTTCGTCCATAATAATCAGTTCCGCCTCAAAGGAGAGCGCCTTGCAGATTTCCACGATCTGCTTCTGGGCGACGCTGAGCCTGGAAACCACTGTATTCACATCCAGCCGGATCCCCAGGCTTTCAATCATCTTCTGCGCCTGGCTGCGCATGGCCTTCCAGTCAACCGTCCCCAGCCCGGTTGTCTGCGGCCGGCCCAGAAAGATGTTTTCCGCGATGGTCAGCGTTTCCACCAGTTTCAGTTCCTGGTGCACCACGCTCAGCCCAAGGCGCTGCGCCTCCAGCGGCGTTTTTATCTGAACCGCCTTCCCCCGAAAGAGGAAGCTGCCGGACGTCGCCGTATGGATCCCCGTCAGGATCTTGATCAGTGTGGATTTTCCGGCGCCGTTCTCGCCGATCAGCGCATGTACGCTGCCGCGCCGCACCTGGAAGCTGACGTCCGACAGGGCGCGGACGCCCGGGAATTCCTTGGTCAGGCCCCGGATATCCAGGATCACATCATCCTTCGGTCCCATTTCTCCGCCCCCTTATCTGGAATTCGCCTGACGCTGCGTCTTATAGACGTCCACGCCAATGGCCAGCACCAGCACAACGCCCTGAATCACCTTTTGATAATAAGAGTTGACGTCCAGCAGCGTCATGCCGTTTGTCAGGATCCCCACAAAGATGGCGCCGAGAATGACGCCCTGCGCCTTCCCTTTGCCGCCGGTCAGCGAAACGCCCCCCATCACGCAGGCAATCACCGTCTGAAACTCCATGCCGGTGCCGCCGCCCGGCTGGCCGGAGTTCAGCCGGGATACCAGAATGATCCCGACCAGCGCCGAACTGAAACCGCCGATCAGGAACACCGCGTTTTTGATCAGCGATACGGGAATGCCGGACAGATGCGCCGCCTCCTGGTTGCCTCCCACTGCGTAAACAAACCGCCCGAATTTTGTTTTCTGCGAAATAAATGTGATCAGCACAAAGACCGCCAGCATCAGGATGACCGGCCAGGGTACGCTCCCCAGATAACCGCGGCCGATCCAGGCAATTTCCGCCGGAATATTGCTGACGGGATATGCGTTGGTCAGTACATAGCACAGGCCGCTGCCGATATATTGCATGCCCAGCGTCGCCACAAAGGAAGGAATCCGGAACCGCGTCACCATGACGCCGTTGAGCAGGCCGCAGACCAGGCAGACTGCAAACGTAGCCAGGGCCGCCGGCAGCGGATGCATTCCCCAGTCCACCATCCCCTTGGCAAAGATAATGCCGCCCAGGCTGACCAGGGACCCCAGGGAAATATCCAGCTCCCCGGTACAGATGATAAAGAACTGGCCCGCCGCCAGAATCGCCACCATGGATACCTGCCGCAGGACATTCATTGCATTGCCGCCGGTCAGGAAATTGGGCCCGGAGATTCCGAATACAACAATCAGCACAATGATTGGGACAATGATCACATAATCCGATAAAAACCGGGCCAGCCCCTGCCTGACTCCGTTCCGCTTCTGCATTGCCTGCATGTTCATTTTATTTCTCCTCCTCAAATGATGCCGCCGGTTCGGGACGCCCGCCTGCAGCGCCCCCCTTTCATTTCGAAACCGTTATAATGTCGCTCTTCATCTCCCCATTTTATATAGTTCTTTTTTCGTAATTAAAATATCATCCACAGAAAGCAAAGTCAACACAGTTTTGTCATTTTTTATTTTTTCGTCATCAATATCCGGAGAAATCCTGCACAAAATTTCGTTATTATTTTCTATTTCGTTTATTTATACAGGTTCCGGGCGTTCTTTTTGTTCAGTTTGCACCACCGGATCCGCGCAAAAAAGACGCAGGGCCAACGGTTCCCCGCTGTTTTTTCGGAGAAACCGTTTGCCTTGCGGGCAGGATATTGCTATAATTAGAAAAAAGTGAAAATGGAGAACATGCATCTATGACATTTCTCAGCTACAAAAACTACCGCCGTTATCTGGTGCTCAACCTCATCCACAGTTTCGGTTCCATCAGCCGGACACGGCTGGCCGATATCACCGGCTATCGGCCTGCTGCCATCGGCGAAATCATCTCAGAGCTCATGGAAGAACAGCTGATTGTGGAAACCGGCTCGGCGCACGTCGGCCAGGGCCGCCGCAGGACACTGCTGGAAATCAACGGCAGCTATATCTGCGCCATCGGCATGTATATCAGCGCTTCCTCTGTGACCTATGCCGTCTCCACCATCCACGGCGTGATCCTGAAAACCGTGGAAACAGAGATTCCCGAATCCGGCTCTTCCAGTCAGTTGATTGCCCAGATCATCGCCACGCTCCGCGGGCTGATCCAGGAGTTTTCCCATCTGAAAATTCTGGGAATCGGCATCTGCGATCCGGGCCACGACCCGGGCGTGCTGGATACCAGCACCGATTTTTCTGTTTCGTTTGTGCATTTCAACGACTGGATCCACTATGACCTCCGCTCCATCCTGGAGGAATCCGTCGGCCTGCCGGTGGAAACGTCCAGCACCAGCATCCTGATCTCCGTGGCAGAGCAAAAATTCGGCGCTGCAAACGGTATGAACGATTTTATCTGCCTGGAGCTGTGCAACGGGATTGGCATGAGCTTTTTCAGCAACGGTTCCGTCGTCAAGGGCGCCGCGGGCATGGCCGGCCAGATCGGCCACACGGTGGTTCACAGCAACGACCGGATCTGCTATTGCGGCAAGCCCGGCTGTGCGGAATACTCCTCCTCTTTCCCCGCCATAAAGGCCAATATTATCTCGGCGCTCAACAACGGCGTCGCCTCCGTGCTCAATACGTTTTATGACCGTTCCCGGGAGCTGACCGTCTCAGACGTCCGGCGCGCACTGGATCAGCATGACAAAATGTGCATGCACTATGTCAAAGAGGCCGCCGGAATCATGGGAATTGCCATTGCCAACGCCGTTAACATGCTCAATCCCGAGGCCGTGATTTTCCATGGTTACATGCTGGAGCTGGGCGATTACTTTATCAGCGCCCTGAAGGAAGCCATCCTGGACAATACGCTCTCCTATCTCTGCAGCAGCATCGTCTTCAAGGTATCCGACATCTCTCTGGACAGCATGCTTCCCCTGGGCGCGGCCGCCATGATTTTCAATTCCTATCTCAATACAGAGGAATTCAAATGGATTCTGCGTCTGCAGGATTCGGCGGAGGAGAAGCCATAGCCCCGGCTGCGGCGGGAATGCCGCACGCCCCGTCCGGGACGCATCAACTGCATGGGCCGGCGGGAACGCACACGGAGGAAACGGATCCGCCCCGGCGCTGATCCGGGCCGCTGCCCCTGCCCGGGGCATACGGCTGCGGGAACCTCCGGGCCGCGGCCCGGGGCGCCAAGGGCCGGTGCAGACGCCATTTCCGGCCGGGCGGTGCGGGACGCGTACCGCTCTGAAAGCTTTCCGCGCAGCCTGCCGGCTCCTGTATGCTTCCGCAGAAGGCCTCCAAACGGCGCATGGCCCCTCAAAAATTCTGCAGACATGCCGAATGCGGCCGGGATCTCCCCCGGCCGCATCTTTTTCCCAAAACGGAACATGATAACATCATACGGTCACGCCGCCGGACTACAGGATCCGGCCGTCGGCGGAAATGGTAATCACCTCCAGAGGCAGCGGTTTGCCGCTGCGCTCCAGCGCTGTGCGAACCGCATGCTCCAGCCCGCCGCAGCAGGGCACCTCCATCCGCGCCACGGTGACGCTCCGCAGATCATTCTGCCGGAAAATTGCCTCCAGCTTTTCCGCATAATCCACAGGATCCAGCTTGGGACATCCCACCAGCAGAATCTTCCCTTTCAGCAGCCGCTCATGAAATGCGCCGCAGGCATAGGCCGTGCAGTCGGCCGCCACCAGCAGGTCGCAGTCCGCAAAATACGGCGCCCGGACCGGAACCAGCTGAATCTGCACCGGCCATTGGCGCAGGCGCGACGGCTGCTCACCGGACGGCGCAGGCGCTTCCGTCCGTTCCAGGCTCCTGGCCCGGCTTCCGGGGCAGCCTCCCGCAGGCATGCCCGCCGCGGCCTTCGCCCGCCGTACCGCGGCTTCGTCATAGGCGGGCGCCTCCCGCTCCACAAACCGGATCGCCCCGGTCGGGCACGCCGGCAGGCAATCCCCCAAACCGTCGCAGTAGTCGTCGCGCATCAGCTTTGCCTTGCCATCCACCATCTGAATGGCGCCCTCATGGCAGGCCGCTGCGCAGGCGCCGCAGCCATTGCAGGCGGCTTCTTCAATCTGGATGATTTTTCGAATCATTTTTCTGTCGCCTCCTTGACATTATGCTCGCATTGTAGCATAATAAACCCGAATCATCTGTTGTATTTCCAACGCAAAGGAGTCCCGTTATGGATTTGCAGTTTCTGGCGTCGACACCGCTGTTTGCCGGCGTGGATCCGGCCGATATTGAGAAAATGCTCTCCTGCCTGTCCATCCATCAGCGCCGCTATGAGAAGGACGCCTATATTCTGACCGCAGAACAAACGCCGGCCGATATCGGCGTGGTGCTGCGGGGCAGCGTCAACCTGATCAAGGAGGACTACTGGGGCAACCGCGCCATCATTACAAAAATTACGGCCGGAGGCGTTTTCGGGGAGGCCTGTTCCTGCACGGCAGTCAAAACCATGCCTGTCAGCGTTGTGGCGGCGGAGCGGTGCGATATCCTGTTCCTCAATTACCGGAAGGTCACGACAACCTGTCCCAACGCCTGTCCGTTCCATACAGCCCTGATTCAGAATATGCTTGGCTTGATCGCGGGCAAAAACCTGATGCTGACCAATAAAATTTCTCATCTGGTCAAGCGCACCACCCGGGAAAAGCTGCTGTCCTATTTTTCTGAACAGGCGGAAGCGTCCGGCAGCAATCATTTTCTGATTCCATACAACCGGCAGGAGCTGGCCGACTACCTCTCC
>JAHZEF010000005.1:38840-49940 GCA_019422005.1 Clostridiales bacterium | reverse complement strand
GCCCTGCAAGTCAGTCATTGTGCCCTGTATGGAGCTGGATTGCTGGAGTGCAGCGGCGCTTTTGCAGAACCATGGCCCCGGCGGCTTTTTTATGGCCGATCAGTTTCTCCGGCAGAAAATATCAATTCACCGGAGAATACATGCTGGATAATACTGATTGCACAGCTGGCAGTTTCAAAATTGCCGCTCCGATAAGCACGGCAGATTTCAATATGCCGGTAATCCCTGGAAAGAATTTGCTGGTTGATCTGATTTTGCATTGCAATCAGGTCCGTATTGGATAAAACGCCGCGGCTGTCACCAATAATGATGGCCTGAGGATTCAAAATGTTGCAGAGCCCTGCCAACGAGAAACTCAGGATGGAGATATTTTCCCGGATCTGATCCTTTTGAGAAGCATCAAACGATACATAAGCACCTAAATAACCACTGGGAACGCCGGTTCTTGGCGTCTTGTCATCAAAATTGACACATAAATATCCGAATTCGCTTTCATATCCTGTATAGTTGCTCAAAAGCTGGTTTGCGATGACGACACTGAGGCCCAAACCGTCTTCAATACCTAAAAAAAGGAAATTTTGATAGTTGGAACCGTTTCCGTAATAGAGTTCGGCCAGAGCCTCGCAGTTATAATGGTAATCCAGATAAACCGGGAGATGATATAGTTTTTGAAGATAGTCCACTATTTCCACATCGCGGATCCCATAAAAGTCCGGAGGATCCAAGATGATGCCCTGATGAATGTCGACCGGGCCTATCGAGCCGATACCAATACCTAGGATATTGCCGAAACGCATAAAGCGATCGACCAATTTTTTGACGGTTCGAAGCAGAATTTCCTGTGTGGCGTCATGGAGTTCTTCTGCGTCGTAGGAGAGGATGTCCAGATGAAAATTGCACAAGGCTACAGCCACGCGTGTTCTGCGGATGAGAAGTCCGATGATCTTTGGCGCATTGGGTGAAAGCTCCAGCATGATCGGATTGTTGCGTGTGGCGTTCATCGTGCTCTCTATTACATATTGTTTGGCAAGAAAATCAGCTGTGATATTGGAGACCGTCATCTTGTTCAGACCGCTGATTTTTGCCAATTCTGTGCGGGAGGTTTGCTGACGGGTAGCCAGAAATCGAAAGAGCAGGCCCCGATTTTCTGCTTTCAGATTCTGCGAATTTTTGCCTTGCTTTTTTTCCATGTTGTGTACCTGCTTTGCATCCGTAGTGAGAGTGAAGACAATTCTCCATCCTATAATATCATTTCTGGATATTGCGTCAAGAGAAGTTATACAAAAATACTTTAATATGAATTGAAAAATCGTATTTTTTAATTTTTCAGTGCCAGTTTTCTTACTTTCTGACATGTGAAAGTGAGAAAAGACCTGCTATTTGGGATATTTAATTTACTTATAAATAGAAAATTGTGATTTTTATTAAAAAATACAAATAAAATTTATGTATAAAGACGAAAATTACAAAAACTAAAGTAAAGAATCGAGAAGATATTGACAATATTTTGGGGTTGTGGTATGTATAATGCGTAAACTCAGTTTACCAAAAAGAATCTTTGAGATTAAGGAGGAAATTATGAAAAAAGTAGTTTGTATTTTGCTTGCTGTGATTATGCTGTTTTCCCTTGCCGCCTGCGCTTCTGATCAGCCGGCCGAGGATGGGCAGGGTGCCGAAAACGGCGATGCGGGCCAATCTCAGAATGCCACGGAAACCACAAAGGAAATCACGATGCTGAGCTGGCGGAGTGAGGATAACGAAATCCTCAATGAAATTGCCGAAATGTTTGCTGCAGAACATCCGAATATCAAGGTCAATATTGATATTCCGACTTCCAATGAGACGGAGTATTATAATGTTTTGAAGACCCGGCTGATGAGCGCGGAAAGCAAGGTGGATATCTATGGCGTACATCCCGGCTCCATGACAGCGGAACTGATTGACGCCGGAAAAATTGTGGATATCACCGACAGCGATCTGGTTGGGCTGGTTCAGCCGGCTATGCTGGAGTCGGTTAAAACAGAAGATGGCAGAATTCACAGTGTGCCGCAGACATTCCAGGCATATGTAATTTTCTATAACAAGGATATATTTGAGGAATGCGGCCTGGAAGCTCCGTCGACCTGGGACGAATTGAATCATGTGGCCTCGGTCTTGAGAGAAAACGGATATGGCACCATCTCGGCTGGATTTGCCGAAGCGTGGGTATATGACCTGCTGAACAATCCCCTGTTTACCAGTTATAACAAGGATAATATTAAGATTCAGCTTGACCTGGAGCAGGGAGACGCCAGCTGGACAGATGAGAATGTGAGAAGCGTATTTGAGGACGTCAAAGCGTACGGCGAGAACGGCGTCTTCATCGACGGTGTACAGGGCACCAGCTATGATGCCTCAGTAGCGCTGTTTGCTCAGGGCGGAGCGGCCATGCTGTCCACCGGCAGCTGGGATATTGGGCCGGTTAAGAGCCAGAATCCGGATATCAATGTTGGATTCTTCATTCTGCCCAACTCGCAGGACTACAGCCCCATGACGACAGCGCTGGGCCAGTGCTATGCGCTCAATGCCGATTCTGCCAACCAGGAAGAAGCTATGATGTTCCTTGAATATTTGTACAGTCCGGAAATTGCGTCGATGTATTCTGAAGCTACGACCCAATTCTCTGCCAGTGCAAATGTTACGACTGACAACGAAGATTTGAATGCAGTTACAGAACTGCTGGCCACACATGACAGCTTCCCGGGGCCCAATGAATACCCGACCAAAACGGAATTCCATGACATTGTCCGTGAAGCTCTTGCCAGAGCGCTGAATGGCGACGATATCGATGCGATCCTGGCTGATGCCCAAAATCAGACAAACGTATTGCGGGAAGGATAATTGGCTTATTCATCACGGCAAAAAGACGTTGTCTTTTTGCCGTGATGTTATTCCCGGG
The DNA here is from genome assembly GCA_019422005.1 of Clostridiales bacterium. Classification (GTDB taxonomy): domain Bacteria; phylum Bacillota; class Clostridia; order Oscillospirales; family Oscillospiraceae; genus Avoscillospira_A. The sequence goes on along the minus strand of JAHZEF010000005.1, from coordinate 47,002 downwards.
GATGGAGTGTGCTATGAATCAGAAATATCGCCTGAAAGGCAGGCAGGAGAAAAAAGGGATTGCAGCGTTTTTGCTGCTTCCGGTGATTGCATACAGCATTTTCTGCCTGCTGCCAACGCTGGTCACATTGGTATATAGCCTCTTTAAATGGAATGGCTTATCATCGGATGTGGAATTTGTAGGAATTCGCAACTATATAGCGCTGTTTACAACCAACAGTACCTTTCGGATTTCTGTGATCAATACGCTGATCTATACCGCATTTGTCATGATCGTGCAGAACACGCTGGCACTGCTGATTGCGCTTCAGATTTACCGCGAATCCAAAATCAACAATCTATACAGGACGCTGTTTTATCTGCCGGTAATTCTGTCTGCAGTTACCATCGGCTTTACGTGGGCGTTTATCTATGATCCCAACATCGGCGTTTTGAATACTGTTTTAAAGCTGCTGGGCCTGGATTCCCTGACCCATGTGTGGCTGAGTGAAAAGTATGTTGCGATCCTGGCCATCGCGGTCGTGCATGTCTGGTGGGGCTGTGGGAATGCGATGGTTCTCTATATTGCAGGGCTGCAAAATGTGCCGGATGACCTTCTGGAGGCAGCCAGCATTGACGGCTGCACCGCATGGCAGCGTTTCTGGAAAGTAACATTTCCTACTCTGATGCCGACTGTGGCGCTGGTTGTGGTTCTGTCCATGATCGGATCGTTTAAGACGTTTGAGCTTGTATGGACCATGACACAGGGGGGCAGCAATAAATCCTCCATGGTCTTGGCGCTGCAAAGAGTCTTTTGCGTATAATGATGTGGGTACAGGATCTGCCATTGCAGTCGTGCTGCTCCTGATTGTGGGGCTGTTCAGTATCATACAGATCAAACTGTCAGATGAGAAGTGAGGTGATTCCATGAAACGAAAGCTGTGTGCTGCGGGGAAACATATATTTCTGATTGTCATGCTTATCTTTGCACTGTATCCGGTGTTCATGGTGGTCAGCAATTCCTTGAAGACACAATCCGAACTCTATAAAAACACGCTTGGCCTTCCGGCCGATCCCCAATTTGGCAACTATATTCAGGCGATTGAGAGCGGCAACCTCCTGCATTCATTTTTCATAACGCTTTTGCTGACGGTCGTATCTGTCATACTGATTACACTGCTGGGCAGCTTTGCGGCATTTGCACTGAGCAGGAGAAGAAACAAGACTCATAAGGTTATGTATCAACTGATGATTGTCGGAATGATGATCCCCTATCAGGTGTCCATGTTCCAGCTGTATCGCCTGATGGCCCGGCTGCATCTGATCAATTCGCTGCTGGGACTGATCTTTGTATATGTGGCCTGGGGGCTCCCATTTACGATTTATGTCATGTATGGCTTCATGCGCTCCATTCCCGAGGAGATTCAGGAGGCGGCCAGAATCGACGGGTGTTCTCTGTGGGGATTATATGCAAAGATTATCATGCCGCTTTCCTCCACGGTTGTGGCGTCCAGCGTAATCTTCAACCTTGTGTTTGTCTGGAATGACCTGAATTTCCCGATGATCCTGATTGACGATCCGAATTTGAAAACGCTCAGCAACGCCCTGCTGGCATTTCGCGGTCAATACTCCTCCCAATATACGCTGCTGTTTGCCGGCGTGGTACTGGCTTCGATCCCGATTATCATTGTATTTCTCCTGCTGCAGAAGAAATTTACGGCAGGCATGATGGCGGGCAGCATCAAAGGGTAACGACAGAAAAGGAATTGGAAAAATGAGTATCAAATTTATAGACATTGTGCATCACGTACACACGGATCTGGGTTATACGGATTATCCGCTCCGGGCCAGGGAACTGCAGGCGAGGTTTGTGGGACAGGCAGTCGATGCGGTTCTGGACAGCGCAGAAAAAAAGGATCCGTTTGCCTGGACCTGCGAGGCGCTCCTGAGCGTCAGCGAGTGGCTGCAGCAGGCGGATCTGCAGCAGACAGAACGGTTTTATCGGGCTGTAAAGACTGGCAATCTGGATATTACCGCTATTCCGTTTAATGTTACGCCGTTTCTGTCGGAAGCCCAGTGGGAAAAAATGCTGAATTGGATGCCGGAGTCCTTCTGGAAGCAGGTGCCGATCCAATCGGCAATGCAGAACGACATCAATGGATTTCCAGCCGCTGCAGCGGAACGTCTGCTGGACAAGGGCGTGAGATACCTGTGGATGGGGCCGAACCCCCACCTTGCAACACGGCCATTTTCTGCGCCGCATGCGTTCCGCTGGCGTATGGCAGACGGCAGAAGCCTGTTTGTATGGCTGAACGGCCATTATAATAACGGGTTTTATCTGTTTAACCCATTTTGGAGAGAAGGGCCGATTCCGAATTCCAATGATCTGCATTACCGCTGGCCGGACGGGGAAGACGTATTCTGTACAGACGATGCGTCTATGGAGCGCGCTTATCAGCAATGCAGCAAATGTATGGCTGCGTTTGAAGGGCGGGAACCCAATGCCGGACAATTTGAACGCGACGGCTTTGTGTTCAACCAGATCGAGGGGGATTACCCGTATGAGACGCTGTGCGTATCCCTGACCAATCACTGGCGGATGGACAATGATCCGCCGATGGCGCATCTGCAGAAATTTGTGGAACGCTGGAATGAAAAAGGGTATCAGCCGATGCTTCGCCTGACCACCGCGACACAGGCCATGCAGCATATTGAAGCGGAAGCAGGGGATACCCTGGAAACCGTGGAGGGGGAATGGCAGGATTGGTGGGCCAATGGGATTATGGCCTGCCCGAGAGAGGTGCGGTATTCCCGCGAAGCAAAACGAATGCTGGACACGGCGACCTCACCTGTCCTGGGCGCTCTGACGCAGGCGCAGGAAAAGCGGACAGATGAACTGCTGCGGCAGCTGTGCCTGTTTGATGAGCATACATACAGCAGCTGGATGAGCATTGCGTCCCCCGACAGCTTCGACGTCATTGCAGCGCAGGCGGAAGTGGCCATTCTGGCATACCGTTCGCTGGACGGCGCCAGGAGCCTTTTGGCAGACCGGTTCCGCGAGGCAAAGACAATGGAAGAGCCGGGAATCTGGATTGCCAATACCCAAAATACGGCCTTTCGGGGATGGGTTACCATTCCGGCCAATTGCCTCCGGGGTACCTATACTGATCTGCGAAATACAAAGACCGGCGCACTGTGGAAGCTGGAACCCGTCTGCGGCAGCGGCGCATATGCAAAACCGCGCTCTGCTGCAGAAGTCAGCGATGAGGCGGAGACAACAGATTTTGCGGATCGGAGCCCAGGCTGGAATTTCCGCTTTTGGGTTCCGGAACTGGAGGCCAATAGCCTCCTTCGGCTTGAGCCGTGCAGCTCCGAGGGACTGCAGGAAATACCGGAGGCGCGGGCTGCCGACGTGGAGTGCGATGCAAACGGATGGCCGGTACGGATTGCTTACCCGGGGCTTCCCAGCATGATCCAGCCGGGATTTGCTGAATTCCGAAGTGTTACTTCCCATGCCGCGGCGCCGCGATGGGATATGATACGGATTTTTGACGAAAAGGATGAACAAATCCGGGACATGGAGCGGGCGGCGCTGCACACGGAGACTGCTGCGTATGGGAAGACAGAAGTGGTGCAGACAGAATATGATACGACTTATACACAGCCATTTTACCATCCGTCGCTCAAATGGGGAAAACGGATCCTTACGGTCTTCAAATCAGAGCCCCGCGCCAGACTGACCGTTCGGCTGCGCCGGCATGACCAGGCCAATCCGGAGATTTATTATTTGAAAATGACGATGTCTGACCAGCGCAGACTGCCGGTGCTGAGTCTTGCGGGCAGGGAATTTATCCCCGGGCAGGGACAGATCCCAAACACCTGCATGGACTACTATACTACCGACGGCTGGGTCCGGTATGCAGGCGAGGGATGCTGCTGGCTGGTGAGTTCTCAGGACGCGCCTATGCTGACGTTTGGCCAGCCCAACAGCTTCGCAAAGCGGCGCGCACTTCCGGAGGAGATGCAGACGGTACAGTTTATTCTGTTTGACAATACCTGGGACACCAATTTCCCTGCCAATACGCATGGCCTGCTGGAATACCGTTTTGATCTGATGCAGGCGGCAGAGCGGATACCCGGATCGGAGACGGCAGATGCGCTTGCATATGAGCCGCCTGTATTGGTAAATCTTCGAAACCAGGAGAAAGCCTGAGCGGGATTATACTGAGGGGAGGACCTCTGCCGCGCCCCCACATGCACAACGGCGGCAAACCGGCCATGGGGCCGGTTTGCCGCCGCATTGCACCGCATGCTTTCGCAGCGGCCCCCGCGACAGATCAGAACGCCACGCCGGCAGTCAGCAAAATGTTGGCATACGGCGTCGTTTCGCCGGTCCGGACCACGGCATTGGAGGCCTTTGTCAACGCTTTGAACGCTTCATGCGGGACGTAATCGACCGGTGTTTGGGGAAAGCGCCGAAGAATCTCGCGGCAAAGCTCCGGGCTGACGTCCCGGATTTCCTCAGCCAGGACAATGCGTTCCACGGTGAGCTCGGAAAGAACTGCGTCCAGCACCTCCAAAAAGCGCGGGATCCCCGCTGTGACAGCAAGATCCACACGGGGGACGCCGGCGGGCACCGGCAGTCCGGCGTCGCCGATGGTGAGCGTCTGCGTATGCCCCATCCGGGCGATCAGTGTGCTCAGATGGCTGTGTAATAAGGTTGTCTTTTTCATAGAGTCCTCCTTTTCTGCAGAGCCGCCGCAGCGTGGATTTAACGTCCTGCCCGGGCAACAAGCTGGCCGGAACAGGGGCCAGATTCCAGCGGCCGGCTGATGCGCGCTGTTCTATGGGAAACATATCATTATATACGCAGTATGTCAATCTGAAAACAGGGAATTCATGTGCCTGGACGCGTCATGCCGGGAATGCCGGGCAAGCGGAGGGGCTTCGGAAAATGCCCGGCCGGCTGATCCTGCGTATCCAATCAATACAGGAGCGAATATCTATGAAGATTATTAATTTCGGGTCTCTCAATATCGACCATGTACATGGGGGGGAGCACTTTGCAGGGCCTGGCCAGACCGTATTTGCGCTTCAGTATCAGGCCTTTCCCGGCGGGAAAGGGCTGAACCAATCCATTGCCGCTGCGAGAGCGGGCGCCGCGGTCCTGCACGCAGGCTCCATTGGCAGCGACGGCCGCTTTTTCCTGGATCTGATGCAGGAGAACGGAGTTGACGCATCCTGTGTACAAATGCTGGACGCGCCGTCCGGCCACACGGCAATTGAAATTAACCGGGATGGGCAAAACCGGATTGTCGTTTACGGCGGTACCAACCAAATGCTGACGGAGCGCTATGTTGACATGGTATTGGAGAACAGCGCGGATGACGATCTGGTGCTTTTACAGAATGAAACCAATTTGATTGATTATATCTTGTGCCGTGCACATGAAAGGGGATTGAAGATCGCGTTTAACCCCTCGCCAATGCCGGCATGCCTGGAGGCGCTGCATTCCGAATATGTGAATTATTGGATGGTCAATGAGTTTGAGGCGGCGCAGCTGGCAGGGATGGATTGGTCCAGCCCCTTTGAGGCGGTGCTGGAGACGCTGGGCCGGCACTATGCCGGCGCCGCCATTATCATGACGCTGGGACAGCAGGGCGTCCTGTTTGCGGAGCAGGAGCGGCGATTCCGCCATCCGGTCTTTCCGGTCCGCGCGGTGGATACAACAGGAGCGGGAGATACATTCTGCGGGTACTTTCTGGCTGCACTTTGCAGAGGGGCCGGCGCTGCAACTGCCCTTCGAGAAGCATCTGCAGCGGCAGCCATCGCCGTCACACGGGCAGGCGCGGTATCTTCCATCCCGGCGTATGAAGAGGTGGCTGCATTCTTGTCGGCGGCTGCGCAGCCGGCTGCCGGATTGGGGCAGGCATAAATTTGCAGTGCCTGGCCGCCGGCGCAGCCTGCGATTTTCGGCCCCGCGCTGCAAAGCAGGCCGTTTGCATTGCCCCATGGGGTATTTTCTGGAGGAGGTATTATTATGAATTCACGTGAAAGGATCCGGGCGGCGCTGGAGCACCGGCCAACCGATGTTCTGCCGATTGACTTTGGCGGGATGCGCTCTACCGGCATCAGCGCCATTGCATACAACAAGCTGCTGAAAAGGCTGGGAATGAACGACAAATGCGCCAAGGTTTATGATGTGTTTCAACAACTGGCGGAGCCGCACCATGAGGTTCTGGAGCTGCTGGGCGGTGATGTGGTACAGGCGCACCGGCTTTATCCCTCCTTTGGAATTGCCATTGACCGCTGGAAGCCGGGAACCCTGCAGGACGGGAGCGACTGCCAGTACCCTTATCACTATTGCCCGGTCAGAAATGAGAAGGGCGATTTGGAGATTCTTGATGCGGACGGCAGGCCCATTGCCAGAATGCCGGAGAACGGCCTTTATTTCGACATTGTCACACACCCATGTGAGAATTTTGAGGACGTGGAAGAGGCCGAGGCTTATTCCTTCCCGCGTATGGGCGCGGAAGAGATGGATTTCATAGAGGCTGAATGCAGGGCGCTTTATGAGAATACTGACAAAGCGATCCTGTTTGCATACGGCGGCAATGTATTTGAGCAGGGGCAATCAGAGTTCGGCTATGAAAATTTCTATTGCAACCTGGCTGCCAATCCGAAAATGATGCACTGCTGGTTTGAGCGCCTGACCGACGGCTATCTTGAAGAGCTGGAAGCGCTGCTGCCGCGGATCGCGCCCTATATTGATGTGATTCAAATGGGAGACGATCTCGGCACGCAGCTTGCGCCACAAATTTCGCCGGATATGTACCGGAGCATGATTCAGCCTTACCATAAGAAGATCTATTCCTTTGTACGGGAAAATTATCCGAAGGTCAAGGTGTTTCTGCACAGCTGCGGCGCCATTCATGACCTGATCCCGGATCTGATCGATGCAGGCGTACAGATTCTCAACCCTGTCCAGATCTCCGCAAACGGTATGGATCCAAAGCGTTTGAAAGAAGAATTCGGCAGGGATCTGGTTTTTTGGGGCGGCGGCGCCAATATGCAGACGTTTGTTCAGAACGCCACACCGGAGGAAATCCGGGATCACGTCAAGAAGCTGATCGATACCTTTTACCCCGGCGGCGGCTATGTGTTTACCCAGGTCCACAATATTCAGGCGAATGTGGATCCGGAAAAGATTTTGGCAATTTATGAAGCAGCTGCCGGCTACCGGTAATCTGCAGCGCGTCAGATTCTGAATTCCGATTGCAGCATGGCGGAAGACGTGTTATGATGGTCTACACATCCCATGAAGGACGGGACAAGGCGCCGGAACGCTGCGCTGCATTTTGCCGGACGGCAATCCGGAGAACGGACTGGGCGGAATATGAAGGGGAAACGAAGGCGAATGGTTCTGCCGGCGCTGCTGGCGCTGGTTCTGGCGGTCAGCGCTGTGCAGGTGATCCGGCTGACTGCGCGCAGCCGGCGGGAGGCTTCATTTTATGAGACGGCCCGGCGGGCGTATGTACAGGGCCCGGCCGGCCCGGAGCGGGAAAAACCGGCGGCGGGCGCGGCGGAGACGGAAAGCGGCGCAGCGGGCCAGGGCGCGGCGGCCCCGGACACGGCGGAGGCCTCTGCGGCGCCGGCGCTCCAGGTGGATTTTCCGGCGCTGCAGGCCGCCGGCAGGGACGTCAGGGCGTGGATTTCCGTGCCCGGAACCGGGATCTCCTATCCGGTGGTACAGGGGACGGACAACAAAACCTATGAACGCCGCGACTATACCGGCGCGTACGCCTGGTCCGGCAGCATTTTCCTCGACTCGCGGGGCGGAGCGCAATCCTGTACGGCCACAATCTGCAGGACGGCTCCATGTTCAGCCAGCTGGAGCGGTTTCAGGAGGAAGCGTTTCTGGCGGAGCATCCGGTATTTTACATTGCGACGCCGGACGCCCTCCGAACCTATGAAATTTTTGCGGTGCTGGTGACGGATGCGGCAGGGCCGGCCTATACCACGGAGTTCGCAGACGATGCGGCGTATGCGGCGTACCTGGCCGCGCTGCTGGAGGACGCGGTTCTGACCGCCGGCGACGCGCCGGCGGCGCAGGACCCGATTGCGCTGCTCTCCACCTGCACCAACCGCGGGCGCACGGAGCGGCTGGTGGCGGCGGGGCGGCTG
>JAHZEF010000005.1:37417-38830 GCA_019422005.1 Clostridiales bacterium | reverse complement strand
CATGAAGACAACGGGGGAGGACGCCTGCACAGGCGCCCTCCCCCCATTGGCAATGACGGCTACTTCAGTTCCTCCACGCACGCCCCGCAGAGGTAGAAGCCGGGTTTGACCCGCCTCAGATCCCTGACGGAGCGGCATTTCATGCAGCGGCGCTGCTTTTTCCGCAGAATCAGCAGCTCCTGCTCTTCATCCACCAGAATCTCCACCGACTCCTTCGGCGTGATTCCCACAGATTCTGCAATCTGTGTGGGCAGCACAACCCGGCCCAGTTCGTCCACCGACCGCACCAGTCCCGTGGCTTTTTCCATACCGTACCCTCCTTCTGACGCTGAACGGGCTGCCTCCGGCAGAGGCAGCCCGTTCGGCCTGTCCCAGCGTGTGGTTCTATGCTCCTCGGCCGCAGGGGACGGGACGCCCCGCCCCCCGGGCTTCGGAGAGAACAAGAAAGCACTGTGCAGGCTAGCTGAACATACCCTACACAGTGTCTTTCAACACACACTGAGGTTAAAATACGGTTCCCCGTTGCGAAAGCGGGGGATGTCGTGTATAATAATCCTCAGACGCAGGATGGAATCCTGTTGTGTAGGCGGGGGTATCGCCTGCGCAGGCTGCGGGGAGGGCGAACTCCCCGCGGCCGCCGTGTTTATCTTGTTTCTCCCAAATTGATCCGTCGTCCGGTTTCCGGCAGCACCCCGCAGCGGGTGCTGCCGTTTTTCAACAGGCAACGACTCCGGATGCTTCTATTTTACAGAAGCACGGCCCCGTTGTCAATCAATTCCAGCATGATATTTTTGCCGGCCCGCAGGTGACAAATTTGTCACCTGACAGTCACATGGCTGTCATCCGGTTCCGGTATGATGAGGACATACGAAAGGAGCGATGCCGGAATGTATGCAGACGATGCGGTCCGGCGGCGGGCCGGAAGCCGCCGCCGGCGGAAGCGGCGGGGCAGACGCCTGGCAGTGCTGCTGGCGCTGTGCGCGGCGTGCATCCTGGCGGCGTGGCACTGGAGCGGCGCGTCCGCCGACGCGCCGGCAGACCTGCGCCTGTATGCCGCGGCCCACGGAACGGCGCTGCGGGAATATCCGGCGCAGCTGATTGCGCTGTACCGGAGGAACCCGGAGACGCGGGACTATGTGTTTGAATACCCCCAGGCGCACAGCGAGCGGCCTGAAATCGACCTGCGCGCCGAGGCCGGCGGCGGGACGGTTCCGCTGCTGATGCAGTGGGATCAGCGCTGGGGATATGATGCGTATGCCGGCGACCTGTTCGGGCTGACGGGGTGCGGGCCGACCTGCCTGTCCATGGTGGCGCTCTACCGAACCGGCGACGCTTCGCTGACCCCGGCGTACATGCGCCAGTTTGCGACGGAGCACGGCTACGCCGCCTGGAACAACGGCACGGAATGGGCGC
>JAHZEF010000005.1:34555-37407 GCA_019422005.1 Clostridiales bacterium | reverse complement strand
GTTTTCCGAGGGCGCGGCAGAGCTGGGGCTGTCGTCCCAGGAGCTGCCGCTGGACCGGCAGCGCATTGTGGACCATCTGGAGACGGGCGGCCCGGTGGTCTGCGTCGTGGGCCCGGGGGACTTCACCGCAACGGGCCATTTCCTCGTCCTGACCGGCTGGGAGGACGGGAAATTCCGGATCAACGACCCCAACAGCCGCGAAAACTCCGAGAGGCTCTGGGCCTATGAGGAGATTCAGGATCAGATCCGGAATCTGTGGGCGTTCTGAATCACGGGAAAGGAAGAAATGCGATGGAAATTTTACGGGTGGAACAGCTGACCAAGGTATACGGTACGGGGGACAGCGCGGTCAGGGCGCTGGACGGCGTCTCCTTTTCGGTGGAAAAGGGGGAGTTTATCGCGATCATCGGGCCTTCCGGGTCGGGAAAATCCACACTGCTGCATATCCTGGGCGGGGTGGACACGCCTACTTCCGGCAAGGTCTATATGGACGGACAGGACGTCTATGCGCAGAGCGAGGATCAGCTGGCTGTGTTCCGGAGACGGCAGGTGGGGCTGATTTACCAGTTTTACAATCTGATCCCCGTGCTGGACGTGCAGGAGAATATCACGCTTCCCGTCCTGATGGACGGACGGAAGGTGAATGAGGAGCGGCTGGAAGAACTGCTGGCCACGCTGAAGCTCAAGGGACGGGAACGGCACCTGCCGAACCAGCTTTCGGGCGGGCAGCAGCAGCGGGTTTCCATCGGCAGAGCGCTGATGAACGCGCCGGCAGTGGTCCTGGCGGACGAGCCCACGGGCAACCTGGACTCGAAAAACAGCCAGGAGATTGTGGATCTCCTGAAACTGTCCAACCAGAGATACCAGCAGACCCTGATTGTGATTACCCACGACGAGAATATCGCGCTGCAGGCCGACCGGATCCTGTCCATTGAGGACGGGGCCATTACCCGCGACGAGGTGATCCGCCGATGAATATTTTCAGCCGGGTGACGCTGCGTACCCTCCGGAAAAACAGGACCAGAACCATTGTGACCATTGTGGGCATCATCCTTTCCGCCGCAATGTTCACGGCCGTGGCCACCAGCATTACCAGCCTGCAGCGCTATCTGCATGAATGCGCAGTCTATCTGGAGGGGAACTGGCATGTGAGCTTTGACTCCATGCCGGCGGCGGAGATGGAGCAGCTGAATGGAGACGACCTGGTGGAGCGCGCGTTTTATGCGCAGACGCTGGGGTACGCCGCCGTGGACAGCGAAAATGAATACAAGCCCTATCTGTACGTGCTGGGGGCGGACGAAGCGTTTTTTGAACAGATGCCGGTTCATCTGACCGAGGGCCGCCTCCCGGAAAACAGCGGGGAGCTTTTGCTGCCGGAGCATCTGGAACAGAACGGCGGCGTTTCCTTCCGGCCCGGCGACCGGCTGACGCTGGCGCTGGGCGACCGGATCTGGGACGGCGAGGTTCTGGGCCAGCACACGCCCTATCTGCCGGAGGAGCCGGGCTCCCCGGCGGAGACGCTGGAGGTGCGCGAGACCCGTACCTATACGGTGGCGGGGATTTATGAGCGTCCCAATTTCGAGGGCTACGAGGCGCCGGGGTATACGGCGATCACAGCCTGGGATCCGGCGCAGCCGACGGCGTCGGTGGCGGCCTGGTTCCGGCTGACGGATCCAAAGGCGGCGTTTGACTTTGCCGCCGGCGACGCCGTCGGCGGCCGGACGCATTATTTCCCCGAGAACTCGGGCAGCAGCACCAATTCCGACGTGCTGATGTCGGAGGGCGCTTCGCGGTACGGGACGTTCTACCAGGTTCTGTACAGCATGGGCGCGATCCTGATGGGGATCATCATGTTCGGCTCGGTCTCCCTGATCTATAATGCGTTTTCCATTTCCGTCAGCGAAAGGACGCGGCAGTTCGGGCTGCTGTCCTCCGTCGGCGCGACCAAGCGGCAGATCCGGCATATGGTGCTGGACGAGGCGCTGTATGTCAGCGCGGCGGGGATCCCGCTGGGGATTGCCGGCGGCGTGGCCGGAATCGGCGTGACGCTCCATCTGATCGGCGGGAAGTTCTATTCCTTTTATGGGGTCAAGGAGGTGCCGCTGCGTCTGACGGTTTCGCCGGCCGCGCTGCTGGCTGCAGCCGCCGTGGCGTTTGTAACGGTGCTGATTTCCGCCTGGGTGCCCTCCCGGCGGGCGATGCGGGTGACGGCCATCGAGGCGATCCGCCAGACGGGGGATGTGTCGGTCCGCCGCCGGGACGTCCGGACGTCCCGGCTGACATACCGGCTGTTCGGCCTGGAAGGGCTGCTGGCCAAAAAGCATTTCAGGCGCAACCGCCGGCGCTACCGCGCCACGGTGGTATCCCTGTTCCTGAGCGTGGTGCTGTTTATTTCCGCCAGCAGCTTCTGCACCTATCTGACCGATACGGTAACGGGCACCTTTGAGGACCATGACTATGATATTTCCTATACCTGGATGGAAGGGATGACGGCTGAGGACGGCTCGGAGGTGACGCCGCAGCGTGTCCTGGAAGCGCTGGCGGGGACGGAAGGCGTTACGCGGGCCAGCGCGGCGGCGGAGTGCGCGGGAAGCTGGGAGATCCCCTACGATCAAATGCCGCAGGAAACGCAGCGGCGCCTGGAAGCGAACGGATATGCGGCAGGGGAACCGTTCAGCAGCAACTATTTCCTCTGCGGCGTGGACGAGGCGACATACCGGGCATATCTGCGGGAACAGGGGCTCAGCGAAGCGGAGTACCTGGACACGGACCATCCGAAAGCGGTGGCCATGGCCAAGTCGCGGGTGTTTAACCCGGAGACAGGGCGGGTGGAGACGCTGGAGCTTCTGCGC
>JAHZEF010000005.1:32544-34523 GCA_019422005.1 Clostridiales bacterium | reverse complement strand
AGCAGGGGGAGGAGCCCCTGTTCTGGGAAGAAGAAGAGGCGCTCCGCAGCGAAGCGACGGAGGACGTCCCGTTTTCCGTCGGCTCCCTGCAGGACGAACTGCCGTTCGGGCTGAACAGCTCGGAATACTGGGGCGTATATCTGATTTATCCGCTGGAATACCTGGAGGCGTTCTCCCGGGACGGCCTCTCCTGCGCAGTCTACTTCAAAACCACGGATCACACGGCAGCGATGGAACGCCTGACGCAGGCGGCGGACGAGGCGGGGCTGGATCCGGACAGCCTGTACGACGTCTATGCGGTCAGTGAAAACGACCGGAATACGGTTACGATTGTCAAGGTGTTTGCCTACGGCTTTATCACGCTGATCTCGCTGATTTCCCTGGCCAATGTGTTCAACACGATCTCCACCAACCTGATGCTGCGGCGGCGGGAATTTGCCATGCTGCGGTCGGTGGGGATGACACGCCGGGGCTTTGGGAGGATGATGGACTTCGAATGCCTCCTGTACGGGGCAAAGGCGCTGCTGTGGGGCCTGCCCGCGGCCGGCGCGGTCACGTATCTGATTTTCCGCAGCGTCGGCATCGGATACGATACCGCATTCTATCTGCCCTGGAGCGCCGTGGCCATCGCGGTGGGAAGCGTTTTCCTGGTGGTGTTTGCCACCATGATGTACGGCATGCGGAAAATCCGCAGGGACAATCCCATCGACGCGCTGCGGAACGAGAACCTCTGAGCAGGCCGGCGGGCTGACGGGCCCGCACCTGCGCAGGGGAGACCCCTCCGGGGAAGCCCGGCAACCTGAGCAGCCGGGGCGCACAGGCCGCGCCGCCCCTGCAGCAAGCCCCCCAGTTCCCGGATGGGAACTGGGGGGCTTGCACTGCCCGCGGGCAGCCCGGCAGGAGGGGGCGCGTGCGCAGCGCCCCTTCCGCAGCCGGGCGCTGCGCGGCAGGGTCCGGGAGGGCGGGGGATCAGCGGGTGGTATCGATCACGATTTTTCCGCCGGCCTTTCCGGCGGCGATTTCCCGGATGCTGTTTTCCAGCTCAGAGAGGGGACGCACGCTGTCGATGAGCAGATCGGTCCGGATTTTTCCGTTTTCCAGCAGGGCGACGGCCTTGCGGAAGGCGGGCTTGTTCAGCGCAAAGGAGGTCAGGATGGACGCATCCTTCTGATACAGCCGGAAGGGCTTGATCTCCATGGCGGCGTCGGCCGTGCACAGCCCGAACAGGAGGATCTGCCCGCCGAAGGCAATCCGGTCCACCGTCGTCTGCATGGAGGCGATGGAGCCGGTGCAGTCGATCACAATGTCGAAACCGTCGCGGCTCAGCGCCTCCAGCGTATTCAGATCTGCGCTGTCCCGGGGGCAAAGGGCCAGGTCGGCGCCGAGACGGCCGGCGGCCGCCAGCTTGTCCCGGTTGAGGTCGGAAACCACAATCCGGGCGGCATTGGCGGCAGCGGCCAGCTGCAGGAACATCAGGCCGATGGCGCCGGCGCCCTGGATCAGAACCTGCATGGTGGGATCGATCCGGAGCTTTTCAAAGCCGTAGAGGACGGTGGCCAGCGGTTCGGCCAGGGACATGGCGGCATACTCGCCGCTGTGCACCGGGAACGCGCTGGCGGCGGGTACGCAGACGTACTCGGAGAACCCGCCGAAGCCGTGGAGGCCGATGGTCGTTTTATGGCTGCAGTTATTTTCCTTCCCGAGGTAACAGGGCGTGCAGGCGCCGCAGGTGAAGAAGGGGTTTACCACGATGACGTCCCCGGGCGCCAGCGTCCGGCATCCGGGGCCGACGGCTTCCACCTCGGCGCAGACCTCATGGCCGATGTGGAACGGGAAGACTTTTCCGAAGATGGTTTCCCCGAAATAGCTGTGCACGTCCGTGCCGCAGATGCCGGTCCGGAGCGTTCTGGCCAGCACCCAGCCCGGCTGAACCTCCGGCAGGGGCACCTCCCGCGTTTCAATCCGTTCCGGCCCGGCCA
>JAHZEF010000005.1:22353-32534 GCA_019422005.1 Clostridiales bacterium | reverse complement strand
ATACGCCGCCCCCGTCAAATCCCGGCCTTGCGATACCGCTCGGCCATTTCATCCAGCGTGGTGCATGCAACCTTTCCCGCGAAGCCCACGGAGCCAAAGGCCACAATCAGCGTGCCGACGGCCTCATGGACGCCGCGCTTCATGCAATCCACCAGCTCCAGAAGCTCGGGTTCCGTGATTTGCGCGCCGGTGATCAGCGGCTCCATCACCGGCGTCAGGTAGACGCGGGGGTCAAACTGCTCGGCCTTTGCCTCCATCAGTTCCCATACGCCGCCCACCACGGCGCTCTTCTGCCGCTCGGGATGGCGGACAAAGTATTCCCGGATGTTCCGGGTGATGGCCAGGCGGATGTCGGTATCCACATTGATTTTGCCGATCCCGCAGGGGATCACCTCCTGCAGCGCAGCCAGCGGCACGCCGTGGGCGTTTTCAATTTTGCCGCCCAGCGCGTTGATTTCCTCCACGATATACTGCGGGACCGTGGAGGAACCGTGGGAGACCAGAACGCCGAAAATCCCCTCGTGGCGCAGGTTTTCCATGGAGGCGATGGCGATCTCCTTGCGCAGCTTCACATGGTCGCCCTTTACCGCGCCGTGCTTGGTGCCGTAGGAGATGGCCAGGCAGTCCACGCCGGTTTTGCGGAAGAATTCGCAGACCTTCATGGGATTGGTATAGGTGGAAGATTCGGAAAATACGTCGTCTTCCACGCCGGCCAGAACGCCCAGCTCGCCTTCCACGGTAACGCCGCGCTCATGTGCGTATTTGACAATTTCCCGGGTCAGCTCCACGTTCTGGTCGAAGGGGAGGCTGGAGCCGTCCACCATGACGGAAGTATAGCCGCCGGCGATGGCCGCATGGATGGATTCCACGTCCTTGCCGTGATCCAGATGCATCACGATGGGAATGGGCGACTCCGCACCGGCGGCGCGGACGGCGTCCATGATGCGCCGGGCGCCCAGCCGCTTGTCCTCCACCGTGCCGTTCATAAAGTCTGCGCGTCCGCCCATGAACGCGTTGGCGAGATCCGCGCCCTGCAGGATGGCGGCGGAACGGAAGGTTTCATGGATTTCGATGACGGCTTGCGCCTGCGCTGCAGTGTTGACATTGAAAGCGCCGTGGGCAAAGCCGTAGCGGTCTGTGGCCTCCAGCAGCGGACGCAAGGGAATGATAGGCATGTGATTGTCCTCCTTTTGTATTAAAGTTGCATTGATTTAATGCAAAATAAAGAGTGTTGCATTATGCGTTTGGATGCAGTACAATAAAGGTATAACCCGTGATATTACAGGCGATATTGGTCAAACGGAGAAAGGTAAAACGTTTGCACATATCAGCCGTAAACTATAACGCAGAGGATTGGTGAATGTGACATTAAAAGAGATTGCGAAAGAGGCCGGCGTATCCGTTTCAACCGTATCGCGGGTCATCAACAAGAAGGGGCCGCATGTGGCGCGCCCGGAGCTGCAGAACCGCATTTGGGAAATTGTCAGCCGCACGGGCTATGTGCCCAATGAAAATGCGCTGAACCTGAAGAAAAGCTCCAAGGGCGGGACTCTGGAAGGGCAGCAATCCATTGCATGTCTGTTTGCCAGGACGCCGGAGTCCATCAACGACCCATTTTTCTCCCAGCTGGCCCGCAGCGTGGAGGCGGCGGCCTTCAAGGAAGGGTACCACGTGCAGTATTCCCTGACGGAGGTGGACGTCAAGCAGCCCAATATGCTGCGCAACCTGATCGACCAGCATATCCGCGGCGTGGTGATCCTGGGCCGCTGCGACCATGAGCTGCTGCACTATCTGAAGCAGTGCTTCCGCTTTGTCAGCTACACCGGCCTGAATCCGCCGGAGGCGCAGTATGACCAGATCATCTGCGACGGGCGGGAGGTCAGCAAAGCGGCTGTGGACTACCTGATTGCCCTGGGGCACACCAACATCGCATATATTGGGGAGACCAGCAATGAGAACCGCTTTGACGGATATCTGCAGTCCCTGCAGGAGCACGGGATCGCATTCCGCGAGCGGTATGTGGCGGATGTGCCGCTGTCGTCGGAGAACGGCTACCGCGGCGCCCGGGAGCTGCTGGAGCGTGCAGAGGGCGTTACGGCGGTGCTCTGTGCGAACGATCTGACGGCCATCGGCGCCATGCGGGCGATGCGGGAGATGGGGGTGCGCACGCCGCAGGATATATCCATCATGGGGATCGACGATATCGACATGGCGCAGTACATGTCCACCAAGCTGACGTCGGTCCATATCCCGGTGGAAGAAATGGGGCAGATGGCCACCAAAATCCTGCTGGACCGGATCAACGGCGGACATACCATCCATATGAAAATCTCCATGCCGTTTTACATTGCCGAGCGCGAAAGCTGCGCCAAGCCGCCGCGGACGCCGTGGCGCTTCAACCGGGAGAACGAGGGGAAATAACCGTATTACGGAAAAGGAAGCATGTGCCGGAGGGCGCATGCTTCCTTTTCCGTTTCCGCACGGCGCCGCCGCCCCGGCAGAGCGGCGGCTGCCCTGTGCGCGGTGTGCAGTCAGATGAACTGCCGGAACACGCGGTCGTAACTGGCCAGCGCGTCGTCCAGGACATCGATGGTCTGGAGATTCAGGAAGGTCTTGTTGCCGGCGGCGACAATGACGCCCTCGGCGGCCAGAGCCATGGCAAACTCGTTCATACGCTTGCCGGCCTCGGCGCGCCTGGCCGCAATTTCATCCTGCGTGAATTCCTTGAAGGTGGCGATGTGCTTGAAGCCGGTCACGTCGATCTGCATAATGGAGCCGTGATGGGTGATGACCGCCGGGATTTCATATTTGTTGGCCAGGTCGGTCAGTTCACGGGAGAACTTCTCCGTGGCGGCCTCCAGCTTTTCGTGGGCGTGGGTGCGCTCCAGTTCGCACAGCGCCGTGTAGCCGGCGACACAGCTGATGGGATTGGCGCTCAGGGTGCCGCCCAGCATAATGGTCTTGCCGGCGGTGTGGGAAACGCCGGGCGTGACCAGGCTCATGATTTCGTCCCGGGCGCCGACGCCGCCTGCGGAGGGGAAGCCGCCGGCTATGATTTTGCCGAAGACCGTGATATCGGCGTTGACGCCGAAGGTGGCCTGTGCGCCGCCCATGCCGAGGCGGAAGCCGGTGACCACTTCGTCCATAATCAGCAGCACGCCGTATTTATCGCACAGCTCGCGGACCTTCTTGTGGTACCCCATCTGGACGGGCACGCCGCCGCTGTCCTGGCCGATGGGCTCCATGATGAACGCTGCGGTGCCGCCCTTCGCTTCGTTCTCGATGAAGCGCTGCTCCAGCGCGTTGATATCGTTGATCATGACTGCGGAGGTGTTTTTCACCGTGTCGCTGGGAATGCCGACGGCGAAGGAGGCGCCGGTGTTGACCGTGCGCACGTCATAGACGATGTGGTCGCTCCAGCCGTCATAGCAGCCTTTGAGCTTGACAATCTGATCCTTGCCGGTGAAGGCGCGGGCCAGACGGATGGCGACCATGACGGCCTCCGTGCCGCTGCCCAGCATACGGAATTTATCGCAGGAGGGGTAGTAGCTGCAGATCTTCTCGGCCAGCTTCCGCTCATACTCGTGGTACAGGCCGGTCAGGTAGCCGGTGTCGTTGAGGGTCCGGACGACCGCTTCCCGGATGGGAGGATAGTTATTGCCCAGAATGGTAACGCCGCCGCCGTTGAGCAGGTCGATATAGCGGTTGCCGTCGATGTCGTAGAGATAGGGGCCGTCCGCCTTGACAATGTTCAGGGGGAACGGATGGTTCAGCGCCAGATTGTGCTGGACGCCGCCGGGGATGAACTGCTTGGCCTCGTCGATGGTGGTTTTGGAGGTTGCGCATTTCTCGTCGAAGTGCTTCCTGTAGCGCTCCAGCGCCTCAGGACTCAGGCGTTTGCCGTGGTCAATGACCTCTGCGGCCCGCTGGTGGATCGCTTCTGCGTCGTACCCGTTGAGATAAGCTTGATGCAACATGATTACCCTTCCTTTCCTTCGTTTAACACATTGTATACCTTGCTTAATGCAGAGAAAGCGGATTTATATATGGAGAACAGCCGGTCGTAGCGTTCCCGCTGACGGGGCTGGGGCTCGTATGTGCGGTCGAAGGCGCCGGTTTTTTCCAGAACGGCGTATCCGTCTTCATGCTCGCGCAGGCCGGTTTCGACGCATACGGCCAGGCCGATGTTGCCGGCAAACCGCGGATCCCGCATGGTTGTGATGGGATCGCCCAGAATGTTGGCGATGGTCTGCACGCTCTCCGGCAGCATCATTCCGCCGCCGATGCCGCGGAGGCAGCGGATGTCCCAGCCGTGCTCCGCCATGTAAAACTCCTTCAGCCAGAGGAGATTGAACCCCAGGCCCTCCAGAACGGAACGGGCAATCTGGCCGCGGGTGGTACTGGCTTCCAGGTTCAGCAGGGACGCCCGGGAACGGACGTCGCTGATGGGGGCCGAGGCGCCGGTCAGGAACGGCAGGAACAGGACGTCCTTGTAGGAAGAGCTGTCGGAACTTTCCTCCCCGACCAGAGAATAGACGTCCAGCCCTTCGGAAAGCTCCTTTTGATAATAGTGACGGATCAGGAAGTCGATGCAGGCGCCGCCGGAATCGCTCTCATAGTAATGGTACCATTGGCCGGGCACCGGGGAGGGCCGGATGGTCCCCACGTCGCTGTAGGCGTCGGCCGTGACGGCCAGCCAGGCGGAGGTGCCGATATAAATATGGGCGTCGCCGGGATGGACGCACGCGGCGCCCAGGACGGCCGTGGCGTGGTCGCAGCATCCGCCGAACACCGGGGTGCCTTCCGCCACGCCGAGCAGCCGCGCCGCCTCCGGCGTGAGGCGGCCGGCCAGATCCTCGGAACGGATGACGCGTTCGGGGACCAGGCGGCGGGGAAAGCCGGAAAGCTCAAACATGGCCTCATCCCAGCAGCCGCGGTAAACGTCAAACAGCCGCGTCGTTCTGGCGCCGGTGAACTCATAGACCAGCTCGCCGGTCAGGCGGTGGATCAGATAGCCCTGCAGGTCCAGAAGGCGGTATGCAGACCGGATGAGCTCCGGCTGCCGTTCGACAAACCAGCGGAGTTTTGCAATCACATTTTTTCCCGTATAGCGCGCTTCCCCCACCTGTGCGTTGAGCCGGTGCGCCTGCTCCACGGCCCTGCCGTCCATCCACATGACGCATTCAGACAGCGCGCGGCCCTCACGGTCGACAAAAATGATGGTGGAACCGGTGTGGGAGATGGCGATCCCCTTGATCTGGGCCGGCAGGATGCCGGAAGATTCCATCACCTGATGCGTGGCTTCCTGCATGCACTCCCAGGCAGTATCCGGTGACTGGACGGCCCAGCCCTTCTGGGGGTAGTACGTGCTGTACGGCTTATTGTAAGAGGCCAGGATCCGGTGGGCGCTGCTGATCAGCGCGGCCTTGACGCTGCCGGAGCCGAAATCGAACGTCAGCGAGTATTGCTCCATACGTGTTCCCTCCGCCTGCCGGCCTGCAAAAAAACCGACAGTTTTCATCGCTATGATTATATCAATATACCATTCCCATGCATCCGTCAAGGATAAAATGTGCAAACGATTTCATCTTTATTGCATAACCTGCCGGAAAAGACGGCCCTGATTTTGCTGCCTGCAAAATCAGGGCTGCGGCTGTCGAAAGAACGGGAGGCCTGCCGTTGCGGCAGGGGGAACGGGGGGCAGGGGGCGGAAAGCCGCCCTGCGCGTTCCGCGACGCGGGAGCTTGAACCATCAGCAGGGAAACCCGGCCTGCACTTCTCCCGATCCGCTGGGCAGGCCGGCAAAGCGGCCCCGGCCTCCCTGCCGGCGCAGCCGGAATGCTTCCGAACCGGAACAGACTCAGCCGAACACCGTTTTCCCGGCAATCAGCGTCTTTTTGATTTCGATGTTCTCATCCATCAGCACAAAGTCTGCATCTGCGCCGTTGGCGAGGACGCCCTTCCGGCCGCAGATCCCCATCATTCTGGCCGGGTTCCTGGTGACGGGCTTTATGGCGTCCACCATGGAGAGGTTGTTGTTCCGCTTGTAATTGATCACCGCCTCGTTGAGTGCCAGAACGCTGCCGGCAAAGAAGCCGTCGTCCAGATGAGCGCCTTTTTCATTGATGGTCACATGCTGGCCTGCCAGTGTGGATTCGCCGTAGCCCATGCCGGCGAAGCGCATGGAATCGGTGACGAGAATCATCTGGTCGATTCCCTTGAGCTTGAGCAGCACGCGCTGCGTGGCCGGGTGGATGTGCAGGTTGTCCACAATCAGCTCGCAGAATACGTTGGGGTTTTCGCTGGCGGCTGAGACCACACCGGGTTCACGGTGCTGCAGCTGGTGCATGGCGCAGAAGGTGTGGGTGACGGAGGTGGCGCCCAGCTGGAAAGCGGCCATGGCCTGCTCATAATGCGCCAGCGTATGGCCGATGGAGACCCGGATCCCGGCCTGGATGCAGCGGCTGATAAACTCCGGGTTGCCCGGCTCTTCCGGTGCGACCGTTACGAGCTTGATGGTGTCCTCCAAACCCTCCACCAGGGAATAGTCGGCGGGAACAATATATTTGCGGGGCTGCGCGCCGCCCCAGTCAGGGGAGATGAACGGGCCCTCCATATGACAGCCGAGAACCTGGGTGCCCACGGCCGGCTCCTGCATCAGCGCGCGGATGGCTTCCATGGCCCTGCGGATATCGGGAAAGCTCATGGACATGGTGGTGGGATACAGGGAGGTCACGCCGGTTTCCGGCAGACGCGCCAGGAGCCTGCGGGCTTCGTCATTGTTGGCGTCCATAAAATCGTAGTCGTAGGCGCCGTGCTTGTGGATGTCGATAAAACCGGGGCTGAGATACATTCCTTCCGCGTCGATGACCTGTTTGCTTTCCAGATCCACCTGGGATTTGGGTAAAATTCCGTGAATCTTTGCATCAAATACAATCGCGTAGTTTTCTAAAACCTCATGCTCCGTAATGATTTTTGCATTGGTAATGACATTCATCGAGAAGATCCTCCCTTTGTACAGATGCCGAAAATATCCGCGTAATGGTTGCAGTTTAATGGAAAATTTGCGGTTTACATGAGTAAATACTAGCACCAGAAAGGAACAAAGTCAATTGCATCAATAAGGAAAAAGTATGAAAAAGAAGAGGCGGACGCTCTGCGTATTTCAATTGAAATAAAAGCAAACGATTGCACAAATTTTTGTTGACAACGGTCGAACAAATGTTATACTTGAGAAAAAATTGTGGATAATGCCCAGTTCGGCATGGGGTTCCGGATTCTTTCTGTAAACATTGTTCAAAATATTGCGAGCAAACGGTATTTGACCGGATTTTTTGCAGTTTGCTATGCAAATCCGTCCCGGAACTTGGGGTATGGTTTTGCGGCACAGGGAGTAGAAGATATGTCAAATTTACTAATTGTCCACGGCGGAGCGCCGACCGCGGTCATGAATGCGTCCCTATACGGCGTAATTGAGGAAGCGCGAAATAGCCAAAAAATCGACCGTGTTTTTGGTGCAATTGGCGGAAGCGAAGCCGTATTGGCGGAGCGCTTTCTGGATCTGCTGGCATATCCCGAATCGGAAACGAGACGGCTGCTGCGCACGCCGGCCTCTTCCATCGGGACATCCCGCTTTGCGCTGGAGGAACATCATTATACCCGGATGGCGGAGATTTTAAAAGAGCATGATATCCGGTACGTCCTGATGAACGGCGGCAACGGGACGATGGATACCTGCGGCCGTCTGGACCGGGTGTGCCGGGGGCTGGGGATTTCGGTCATCGGCGTACCGAAGACCATTGATAACGACATTGCCGTAACGGACCATGCGCCGGGCTATGCCAGCGCGGCGCGGTTTGTGGCTGCATCGGTGTCGGAGATCGCCTGTGATGTGGAGGCGCTGCCGATCCATGTCAGCATTATGGAGACCATGGGCAGGAATGCCGGATGGATTACGGCCGCTGCAGCATTGGCGCGCAGGGAGGCAGGGGATGCGCCGCACCTGATTTATCTGCCGGAGCGGGGCTTCCGGACAGACTGGTTCCTGGAGGATGTGGAGCGCCTGTACCGCAGGCACGGAGGCGTGGTTGTGGTCTGCAGCGAGGGGCTGACGGGAGAGAACGGGGAATTGCTGGTGCCTCCGGTCTATACCTCCGGCCGTTCGGTCTATCCCAGCTATGTGGGAATGCATCTTGCCAATCTGGTCATTCAGGAGCTGGGCATCAAGGCGCGCTATGAAAAGGCGGGGCTTTGTGAGCGCACGTCCATTCCCTGGCAGTCCAGGGTTGATAGGGAGGAAGCCGTGGCAGTCGGCCGCGCCGCTGTGCGCGCTGCGCTGGAGGGGAAAAGCGGCCTGATGATCGGAATCGAGCGCATCTCTTCGGATCCGTATGAAATCAGGCTGACGGAAATCCCGGTGGATCGCGTTATGATGGTGGAAAGGAAAATTCCCGATCATTGGATCAACGCCCGCGGCAATGACGTGACGGAGGAATTTTTGAACTGGTGCCGTCCCCTGGTGGGCGATGACTTTGGAGAGTATCTCCAGTTTACAAAGCTGTTTGCAAAGAGGAACGAGAAAGAATGAAACATATCTATTTGAATCTGAAGCGCTTCGACGTGCCGCCTGCGTTCGGCGGCGTGAACCGGCTGGCGCCCATGGATCAGTGGGGCGCATACATTGTGGAACAGACACAGCGGGCGCTGCAGTGCTACGACCCGGCAGCGGTGGAATTTGTGCAGTTCTATCCGGAGGCGCATCTGCTTGGAGCCCTGGGGGCGCGCTGCGCCGGCAGCCCCGTTCAGATCGGCTGCCAGGGCGTTTACCGGCAGAATACCGCGGTGGGCGGCAATTTCGGCGCGTTTACGACGAACCGGCCGGCCAGCAGCATGAAGGCGCTGGGCTGTGACCATACTATCATCGGGCACTGCGAAGAGCGCTGCGACAAGGGCGGGATCCTGGCGGAAGGCGGCGTGACGGCCCCGGATGCGGTCAACCGCCTGCTGAATCAGGAGGTGCGCCAGGCAGTGGGCCAGGGGCTGCGCGTCCTGTACTGCATTGGAGAGACCAGCGAAGAGCAGGAACAGTGGCAGGAGGTCCTCCGGGCGCAGCTGGAGATCGGGCTCGAGGGTGTTGACAGAAGCCGTGTGGTCATCGGCTATGAGCCAGTCTGGTCGATCGGGCCCGGAAAGACGCCGGCGGACGAAGCGTATATCACCAAGATCGCACGGTTTATCAAAGAGGTGACCGGCGGCATGGATGTGGTTTACGGCGGCGGCCTGAAAGAGGACAACGCCGAAATGCTGGCGGGGATCGGGGAAATTGACGGCGGCCTGATCGCCCTGACGCGTTTCCAGGGGGAGATTGGCTTCTATCCGGAGGAATATCTGAAAATTGCTGCGCTGTATCTGGCGTAAATAAAGGAGGATATAAATTGAAGCTTGATTTTGAATATGGGCCGGGGCTGATGAGCGCCGAACTGCCGGACAGTACGGACGTCTTCATCCCCGGAACCACTGTGCCGGATCCGGCCTGCCTGCCGCAGGACTGGGACAGCCTGTATCAGGCCACGCTGGAGAGCATCCGTAACCCCATTGGAATGAAGCCGCTGCGCGAACTGGCCCGCAAGGGCAGCAAAGTGGTTTTCATCATCCCGGACATTGTAAAGGGCGGCACACAGGCGACATCGCACCGCAAGGTTTCCATCCGCGCCTGCCTGGATGAGCTGTACGCGTCCGGGGTGGAAAAGCAGGATATTCTGCTGCTGATCTCCAACGGCCTGCATCCGCGGGCCACGGTGCCGGAGATGCAGAAGATTCTGGGCGACGCGCTGTTCAACGAATTCTACTGGACGCACCAGATCACCAGCCATGACTCCGAGGATTATGAGCATATGGTGGATCTGGGGGCGACGCGCCGCGGTGATCCGGTGCTGATGAACAAATATGTATATGAGTGCGACATTCCCATCCTGATCGGGCACACCCAGGGCAACCCGTACGGCGGTTATTCCGGCGGCTACAAGCACTGCGCTACGGGAATTACCCACTGGCGTTCCATTGCGACGCATCACGTGCCGGATGTGATGCACCGCCCGGACTTTACG
This sequence comes from Clostridiales bacterium, assembly GCA_019422005.1. Lineage (GTDB taxonomy): Bacteria > Bacillota > Clostridia > Oscillospirales > Oscillospiraceae > Avoscillospira_A. The sequence goes on along the minus strand of JAHZEF010000005.1, from coordinate 22,428 downwards.
CCGGTCTCCGGGCATTCGCTGATGCGGACCAAGTTTGACGAGATCGGAATGCTGATGGAGGAGAAGATGGGGCAT
>JAHZEF010000005.1:18419-22343 GCA_019422005.1 Clostridiales bacterium | reverse complement strand
CGTGCCGCGGGGGGGGAAGCGGGGGCACCCCGTCCCGTGCTGGGACGCCGTCCTGGACACCTGGTCCCGCCAGATTGAAATCAATTCCGGCTACGCGGCGGAGATGCAGCCAAAGTCCTGGATCACAGCCAACAAGCGCACCTACGTGCCGTTTGCGGAGAAGAAATACGATGTGATGGTGTTCGGCATGCCGCAGGATTTCCACTACGGCAACGGCATGGGCACCAACCCGATTCAGATGATGCAGGCACTCAGCGCGCAGGTGATTCGTCATAAGCGTGTCATGAAGGACAATTGCGTGATCATCTGCTCCTCGATCTGCAACGGATATTTTCATGACGAGCGGTGGCCGTACCTCCGGGAACTGTATGAGATGTTCCAGCATGATTATATGAACGTCCTGCCGGATCTCAACCGCTATGGAGAGTATTTTGCCACCAATCAGGAGTATATCCGGAAATACCGGTTCTGCAACGCATTCCATCCGTTCCACGGCTTCTCCATGATGTCCTGCGGGCATATTGCGGAAATGAATACGTCGGCGATTTATATCGTCGGCGCGCAGGAACCCGGAATTGCGCGCGGCATGGGCCTGAAGACCCGCGCCACGTTTGAAGAGGCTCTGGCGGACGCCATGAAAAAATTTGTCGGGCCCAATCCGAGCATTCTGGCCCTGCCCCAGACATTCAAGCTCAGCGCCGTCCATCTGTGCATGAAGGACGACGATCTGTCCGGGGTGTAAGCTTGTATTTTAACGGATCACGTTAAAATAAAAATGATTTTCAATAATTGAGGAGGACTACCATGAAAAGACTCATCGCGCTGTGCCTGGCACTGGTTATGGTTTTGAGCCTGGCTGCCTGCGGCACAAAGAACGACCCCGGTACGGACGGCAAGGACAATGCGTCCGACGCGGAAAACGGAGGAGAAAAAACCTACAGCCTGAAGGTCGCCGGCATTGACGGCAGCAGCACCCTGTTCCCTGTGTTTGTCGCGCAGGAGAAGGGGTGGTTTGAAGAGGCCGGCCTGAACATCGACAGGATCGGCTTCACCAACGGCCCGGTTACGATGGAAGCCATCGATACCTGGGATATCAGCGTGACGGGCGTCGGCGGCGTGCTGACCGGCCTGATTACCTACGACGCAGTGCTGCTGGGCAAGCTGCAGGCGGACGACGGCTCCCAGTATATGTTCGTCCGTCCGGACAGTGATATTGTTGCGGCCGGTACGGGCAACAACACCGTCAACCCCGAGATCGTGGGCGACGCGGATTCCTGGAGAGGCAAGAGCATCAACTGCACCTACGGCACCGTCCTGCATTATCTGCTGATCCAGACGCTGAGCGGATTCGGTCTGACCATTGACGATGTGACGGTAAACTGGATGGATATTCCCACCTCCAACGCCTCCTTCCTGGCCGGCGAAGGCGATGCGGCCTGCGTCAGCGGCGACGTCAGCTTCCAGCCCGACAAGGAAAACTTTGTGGTGGCGTCCACCGGCCCCATGGCGAAGCTGGGCCTGCAGACCAACTTCGTAGCCAACTCCAAGGCGCTGCAGGATGAAGAACTGCGCGAGGCCATGAAGGTTTTCCTGCGGGTGTTCTTTGAGACCACCGACTGGATCACTGCCAACCCCGACGAGGCTGCCCAGTATATGATCGACTGGTGTGAATATGCCGGCCGTACCATCGACGAGGAGGTTGCCTACCAGAACTGCACGGTTGACCACTACTACACGCTGGAAGAGAACTATGAGGCGCTGCATACGCCTGCCAGCGACGGCGGAGACTACTGCCAGATGCAGGAGGAAATCCTGAACGTGCTGCAGTTCTTCATTGATACGGACAGCTATCAGGCGGGCGACGACGAGGCGTTCCTGGCGGAGGGCCACTTCGATTCCTCGCTGATCGACGAGCTGTACGAGGAGAGCCAGGCGGCGTCGTAACCGAACGCTGCGTCGAACTTAAAATCATCAGAGGGCGGCTGCCGGTTTTCGCAGCGTGAAGCTGCATGAATTTGGCTGGCAGCCGCCCTTGATCCCCTTTTTAAGGAGAATGAGCCATGTCGTTGAATAAAAATGAGCTGGAACAGGGACTGGCTGCGTATAGGCGGGAGAAAAGAAAAAGCACCCAAAAATTTGTTTTGCTGTCCTTCTTCGGAATTGCAGCGTTTCTGATTCTTTGGCAGCTGATTGTGCAGTTCAAAATTGTTGAGGCCAGGACTCTGCCGTCGCCGATTTCTATCCTGGAGACGCTGGTCTATAAAGTTTCCCATACCAATCCCGATGGCAATACATTGGGGACCAATATTGTTGCAAGCCTGCAGGTCGCGCTGAGCGGCTTCCTGCTCGCCCTGGTGATCGGCGTGCCGCTGGGGCTGTTTATGGGCTGGTTTACGCCGGTTGACAAGTTTGTCCGTCCTGTATTTGAATTGCTTCGCCCGGTCCCGCCCATTGCCTGGATTCCTGTGGTCGTGGTCTTTATCGGGATCGACCTGAAGGCGAAGGCCACCATTATTTTCCTCTCGGTATTTGTCCCCTGTGTGATCAACTCCTATACCGGCGTAAAACTGACAAAGAGAACTTTGATCAATGTTGCCAAGACCTTTGGCGCAGGCAACTTTGAGACCTTTATAAAAGTAGGCATTCCGTCTGCAATGCCCATGGTGTTTACCGGCATCCGTTCCGCGCTGGGCGGCGCGTGGTCCACCCTGTGCGCAGCCGAAATGCTGGCGGCCCGCGCCGGCCTGGGTTACATGCTGCAGGTGGGCCGCAATGTGGGCAGAGCGGACATTGTTGTGGCCGGCATGGTCGCGATCAGCGTTCTGGGCGCCCTGATGTCCCTGATTCTCAGCTTGGTTGAGAAGCGGGTACTGAAATGGAAACTGGAACGGTAAGGAGGGAGAATTAACGTGTTTTATACCCTTGGACAACGTTCGAAGAGCAAACGGATTTTATTTGTCATTCTCCCGATCCTTTCGATTGCCCTGGTGATTTTGGCTTACGCCTATGTCCAGCAGAAAATGCCGCTGGTTCTGCCGGGGGCGGAGGATTTGTGGGAGAGATTCCTCAGAACATTTACCAACCCCGTAAAGAACGTCAATCTGGCAGGACATATCTGGGCCAGCCTGCGCCGTGTCATGATCGCGCTGGTGTTTGCGTGGGTTCTGGGTATTTCTTTCGGCGTGCTGATCGGCTGGAACCGGACCTGCAAGGCGTTTTTCGGCAGCATTTTTGAGCTGTTCCGCCCCATTCCGCCCATTGCCTGGATTCCGATCGTGATCATGTGGTTCGGCATCAGCGAATTCCCCAAGGTGCTGCTGGTGTTCATCGGCAGCTTCATTCCGATTGTCCTCAATACCGAAGCGGGAATTCGTATGGTGGAGAAGGAATACATTGATGTGGGCCGTGTGTTCGGCGCCAAGCGCTCCCAGCTTTTGATGGAATTTGTGGTGCCCACGGCGCTGCCCTCCATCTTTGCGGGCATCCGTACCTCTGTCAGCTGCGCCTGGACTGTGGTGCTGGCTGCGGAAATGCTGGGCGCCGACCGCGGAATCGGCGCACTGGTAACGCTTGGATGGAATGGCGGCGATATGGCGCTGGTCTTTGTCTCGATCATCTTTATCGGCATCATCGGCGCGCTGCTTGCATTCATTCTGAACAAATTGGAGAAGGTGGTGTGCCCGTGGAACAGATGAACAGCAACCTGGTGGTGGAGCATGTTTCAAAGACCTTCTACAGCAGCGACGGCTACTTCACCGCGGTGGAGGACGTCAGCTTCTCCCTGAACGATGGAGAATTCCTGGTCATTCTGGGGCCGGGCCGCTGCGGGAAAACGGTCCTTCTGAACATGATCGCCGGGATTGAGGAAAAGAGCGGCGGCAGCATTCTCTACAAAGGCGAGGAAAAGAAGGGCATCCATCCCGA
>JAHZEF010000005.1:0-18409 GCA_019422005.1 Clostridiales bacterium | reverse complement strand
TTCAAGACGGTCATGGAAAACGTGGAACTGCCGCTGAAGCTGCGGGGCGTCAAAAAAGAGGAGCGGCGCAGGACTGCCCAGCACTATATTGAGCTGGTGGGCCTGCAGGGCTTTGAAAAGTCCTATCCCCATGAATTGTCCGGCGGCATGAAGCAGCGCGTCGGCATTGCCCGCGCCTATACGGCGAATCCGAAGGTCCTCATCATGGACGAGCCCTTTGGACAGCTGGATGCGCAGACCCGCTATTCCATGCAGAACGAGATTCTCCGGATTTGGGAAGCGGAACGCCGCACGGTTATTTTCGTGACCAACAACATCGAGGAAGCCTGCTATCTGGGTGACCGCATCATCCTGCTCAGCGACTGTCCGGCCACGGTGAAGGAAATCTACCCCATTGATTTGCCGCGGCCCAGAGACATGGTCAGCGAGGAGTTCCTGAAAATCCGGACCGTGATCTCCGACAACACGGATCTGGCGATCTGACGGCGGAAGGAGAGAACGTTTTGGCTGAACAAGTGGATAACAGACCGGTAAAGGTCGAGGTCAAGAACCTGACGAAAAAATTCGGCGACCTGCTGGTGCTGGATAACCTGAATTTCAATATCAAGAAGAACGAGTTTGTCTGCGTTGTAGGGCCGACCGGCTGCGGCAAAACCACATTTCTCAATGTGCTGACCCGCATCCATGAGCCCACAGAGGGAGACCTGTATATCGACGGGGAGCCTGCGGATCCGCAGAAGCACAGTATTTCCTTCGTATTTCAGGAGCCTTCTGCGTTCCCCTGGCTGACAGTGGAAGAGAACATCGCCTTTGGGCTGAAGGTGAAGAAGCTGCCCAAGGACGAGGTGCACAAGCGTGTGGAGCAGATCATCGCCCTGATGGGGCTGGACCGCTACCGCAAGTCCTATCCGCGCGAACTCTCCGTGAGTGTGGTGCAGCGCGTGATCATCGGCAGATCCTTTGCCATGCAGTCGGATCTGCTGCTGATGGACGAGCCCTACGGCCAGATGGACGTCAAGGTGCGGTTTTATCTGGAGGACGAGGTCATTCGCCTCTGGAAGGAACTGGGCAGCACGGTTGTATTCATCACCCATAATATTGAGGAAGCCGTATATCTGGCAGAGCGTGTCATCATTCTGAGCAATAAACCGGCCGGCATCAAGGAGGAGGTCTTCATCGACCTGCCGCATCCCCGCGACATCACGGATCCGAAGTTTATTGACTACAGAAATTATATTACCGACAAGATCAAATGGTGGTAAGCTGCCTGACAACGGCGCAAATCGATTGCCAAGCCGCGCTTCCAGCGGCTTGGCAATCAGAGCGTTTACAGAAAAGGAGTTTAATATGAAGATTCTGGAGATGCCCGGACCGGAGTGTATGGAACTTTGTCAGATCCCCGAGCCGGAAAACCGCAGCGGCTTTGCAAAGATTCAAATGGAGTACTGCGGGATCTGCGGTTCTGACCTGACGGCTTATACCGGAAAGAACCCCACGGTCCGGTATCCCATTGAGGGGATCGGCCATGAAGGGATCGGCGTCATTCGCGAGATCGGTGAAAACGAGCAGGGATTCCAGGTGGGCGACCGCGTGGCGCTGGAGCCGTATATTCCCTGCATGCACTGCCATATGTGCGCGGAGGAACGCTTCAACAACTGTACGGACATCCGGGTGGCCGGCGTTCATACCGGGGGCATGATGGCGGAATTTGTTGTTTTTCCGATCCGGCAGCTGCACAAGGTTCCGGAAGGGCTGGATCCCCTGGACGCGGCGCTGACGGAGCCGCTGACCATCGGGCTGCATGCGGCCAGCCGCGCGCGCGTGTCTGCCGGGGAATACTGCGTGATCACCGGCGCCGGCCCCATCGGCCTGCTGGCGGCGCTGGGCGTGAAGAGCAGGGGCGCAACGCCGATCCTGGTGGATATTGTCGACGACCGGCTGCAGTTTGCCAGAGAGTGCGGGATTGAATACACATTCAACAGCGCTGCAGGCGACGTGCTGGCATACCTGCATGAGGTGACCGGGACCATGCCGCAGGCCATGCTGGAATGCACCGGTTCACCGGTGATTCTGGCGGCCATGCACGACTATGTCCGTCATGGAGGCCGGATTGCGCTGGTCGGATGGCCGAAGGGGCCTGTGACGGTCAACACGGTGCGGTGCATTCAGAAGGAGCTGGATCTCTGCCCCTCCCGCAATTCCAACAAGCAGTTCCCCACGGCGCTGGCGCTGATTGCATCCGGCCAGATCCCCACCCGGAAGATCATCACCAGGCTGGTGGAGCTGGAGGAGACGGAGGCTGTGATGCTGGACATGATGGCCCATCCCGGAGAGTATATGAAAGTGGTTGTGAAGCTTTAAGCGGACGCGGAGCGAGCAGGAGGAACAAATTATGCTGGTTACAACGAAAGAGATGCTGCAGAAAGCGTATGAGGGCCGTTACGCGGTGGCGGCGGTCAATACCCAGGGCGGCACATACGATATTATCCGGGCGGTCTGCATGGCGGCGCAGGAACTGCGGGCGCCGGTGATTTTGGCCCATTATCTGTCGACGGGCGCTTATTCCGGCCACGACTGGTTTTATGAAACCGCCAAATGGATGGCAAACCAGGTGGATGTGCCGGTGGCGATTCATCTGGATCACGGCGACACGGTGGAGCACTGCAAAGAGTGCCTGGATATCGGCTTTACCTCGATCATGTATGACGGTTCTGCGCTCTCTGTGGAGGAAAATGCCGCAAATACCAACCGCGTCATTGCATTCTGCCATGAGAAAGGGGTGCCGGTGGAAGCTGAGATCGGCGAGATCGGACGGCTGGACGCCAACGGCGTCAATCTGAACCGGACCAACATCGCAGACCCGGAACAGGTGCGGAATTACCTGCAGCTGTGCCGCCCGGATTCGCTGGCAGTGGGAATCGGAAACGCCCACGGCTTCTATAAGACGGAGCCGGAGATTCATCTGGAAGTGCTGGAACAGGTACGGGCTTTTACGGACATCCCCTTTGTCCTTCATGGCTGCACCGGCATGGACGAAGAGATGGTGCGCCAGTCCGTACAGTATGGCGTTGCCAAGATTAATTTTGGCACGCAGGTCCGCCACAACTATATGTCTTATCTGCGCGAAGGCTGCGCCATGGATTTTCAGGATCATGCCTGGAAGCTGTCGCAGTTTGCCGAAGGGAAACTGCGGGAGGACATCAAGGGGATTATCCGCCTGTCCGGTTCGGACGGGAAGGCCTGAGCCGTGCGGAAGCTTCCCGGAAAGCGGGTTCTGCATGAACTGCGCCGGCGGGGCCGGCCGCCGGCGCTTCCCGCCGCGCGGGAACGGCGATCCGGCCGCTGCGCGGAAAAAACCATGGAAAGGAGCGCTGCATGGAAATCATATTGAGTTTTCTCATCTGCATTCTGGCGACTACGGTCGGCGCGATTTCCGGAATCGGCGGCGGCGTTATCATCAAGCCGGTTCTGGATGCGGCCTCCGAATTGCCGGCGGCGACCATCAGCTTCCTGTCCGGCTGTACGGTGCTGGCCATGTCGGTGGTCTCGCTCCTGCGCAGCCGCGGCGGCGGCGTGCAGATTGAGCGCCGCCGGGGAACGCTTCTGGCGGTGGGCGCAGCTGTCGGAGGCGTCCTGGGAAAGCAGCTGTTCGACGGGATTCGCGCTGCCTGCGGCGACGACCGGCTGGTTGGGATTGTACAGAGCGTTCTGATGGTACTGCTGACTGCCGGCGTCCTGGTCTATGTGCTGCGGAAGGACCGGATTCGGACCAGGCGGGTGCGCCATGCCGCAGGATGCGCCGCCATCGGGCTGCTGCTGGGAATGCTCAGCGCATTTCTGGGGATCGGCGGCGGGCCCATCAATCTGGCAGTGCTGTACTATTTTTTCTCCATGGATGCCAAAACGGCGGCGCTGAACTCGATTTATATCATATTGTTCAGCCAGATTGCCAGCTTTGCCACCACAATCCTGACGCGGGCGGTCCCGGAATTCCAGACGGCCATGCTGGCCGCCATGGTGATCGGCGGCGTCGCAGGCGGTTTTCTGGGCCGTGCGTTCACCAGGAGGATGAGCAACCGGCAGGTTGATCTGCTGTTCCGTGTGATTTTGGTCGCGATTACGCTGATCAGTGTCTATAATGTGTTTCACTATGCGGGGATGTGAGCAGAGCCCCGCAGAATTGCCCATACGGAAAGCCCGCTTCGCTATGCAAAGCGCCTGTTTCCGCTGCCGGAAGGAACCGGCAGATTGGAAACAGGCGTTTTTTGACGGGAAAGCGGCCCGGCTGGTTATGAGACCCGGTAGACTTCCCGGTACAGCTTTGTCCGGATCTGCCGGAACGTTTCCTCGGAAACGGGCGCGCCGGAGGTCATAATCTGCAGGGGGATCGCGTGTTTCCCCCGGGAGATGGCGGGCTGCTGGTAAGGATAGGGGTTCAGGTAAAAGCCGTTCCGCCGATAGAATCCGATTCTTCGGGCGGCCAGTTCGGTTTCAGGCGGTTCCACCTCCAGGCAGACCGGCTGCTTCAGGCGGCCGGTCAGATGCTGCAGCAGCTGCGCGCCGAGGCCGCCGTTCCGGCAGGCCGGCGCAACCGCCAGATGCTCGATAAACGCAAAGTCTGCAAATTCCCAGACGGCGAGAAACGCCTGAATCCGGCTCTGCCCGTCGTCCCGCAGCACGTAAATCCGGTAAGCATCGTGCTCCAGCAGCGCCAGCTGCTCTTCGTAGGGCCGGTATTCATCGGATGGAAAGCTTTCTTCCATGATGCCGTATACCGTGTCAAATTCTTCTCTTGCCAGTGTTGTAATCATTGTGTTCCTTTCTTCCGGGAGGGGCTGCACGGGCCTGCGGGCGGCGGGGAATCCGGCCTTCCGGCAGGGGAAGGCCCGGAAAGCGCCCAGCGGTCGATCACGTCCAGAATCAGCGGCTCCGCCGGCGGCGCTTCAGGTTCGATCCGGATGGCCGCAGCCAGTTCTGCAGCCCCGTCCTGCAGACGGGCGGCGTCCGCGGCATACAGGCGGCAGAGCGGGGCGCCGGCGCGCACCGGCTCTCCGACAGCCGCTTCCAGCACGATCCCGGCTGTGAAATCGATGGAATCTTCTTTTGTCAGGCGTCCGGCCCCCAGGGCTACGGACGCTTTTCCGATTGCTTCGGAGGAGACGACGGAGAAAAAGCCGTCCCGGTCCGCGCAGACAGTCTGGCAGGCGGCCGGCGGATAGCAGACCTCCGGGTGCCCGAGTACCCGGACGTCGCCGCCCTGCGCTGCGGCAAATTCGAGAAATTTCGCTGCTGCCGCGCCGCTGCGGAGCGACTGGCGCGCCTGTGCCCGGCAATCGTCCGGAGACCCCTTCCCGGCCATGGACAGCATCTGTGCGGACAGATACAGGCAAAGCTCCGTCAGATCGTCCGGCCCCTGGCCGCACAGCGTACGGTAAGCCTCCTGCAGCTCCAGGAGATTTCCGACACAGCGGCCCAGCGGACGATTCATATTGGTCAGAACCGCCACGGTTTCCCGGCCGTTTTTCTCGCCGATTGCCACCATGGCTGCCGCCAGGCGGCGGGCGTCGGGAAGGGTTTTCATAAATGCGCCGGTACCGACCTTGACGTCCAGCACAATTTTATCAGAACCGGACGCCAGCTTTTTACTCATGATGGAGCTGGCGATCAGAGGGATGCTGTTGACTGTCGCCGTGACGTCCCGCAGCGCATAGAGCTTTTTATCCGCCGGGGCGACGTTGGCCGTCTGGCCGGTCACGGCAAAGCCCACCGTATTGGCGAGGCGGATGAATTCGGCCTCATCCAGTGCTGTGCGGAAGCCGGGGAGCGCCTCCAGCTTGTCGATGGTACCGCCGGAGAAGCCGAGGCCGCGGCCGGACATTTTGGCAAGCCGCCCGCCGCAGGCTGCGATTATGGGGCCCAGAATCAGGGTTGTCTTGTCTCCGATACCGCCGGTGCTGTGCTTATCCACCTTGATTCCCGCAACGGCGGACAGATCCACCAGATCGCCGGACTTCGCCATGGCGTCAGTCCAATCCGCCAGTTCCGAATCGGCCATGCCGTTCAGGAAGATGGCCATCAGAAGTGCGGAGGTCTGATAATCGGGAATACGATCCTGGCATAGATTGTCCATGAAAAATTGGATTTCTGCTCGTGACAGCGGTTTTCCCGCCGCCTTGTGCTCCAGAATATCATACATACGCACGGCTTACACCCCGCTTTCAGAAAGGTTGCTTCCGGAAAAGCTCTCCGGCAGCAGTTGGGACAGCGTATAGGTTTGGACAGAACCGTCCGCCCCGCACAGATAAATCGGGAACGCATTGCCGCAGAATTCGCGCAGGACCTGGCGGCAGACGCCGCAGGGCGGACAGGCCGCCGTGATCCGGCCGCCGGGCCCGCCGGCAATGGCGATGGCGGAGAATTGGCGCTCCCCTTCGCTGACAGCCTTGAAAACAGCCGTGCGCTCGGCGCAGTTGCTGGGGCCGTAGGCAGCGTTTTCCACATTGCAGCCAAGATAAACAGTGCCCGACTGTCCCAGCAGGGCTGCGCCGACCCAAAAACCGGAATATGGCGCATAGGCGCGCTGCATTGCCGCCCTGGCCTGCTCCATTAACGCTTCGGGTGTCATAAAATCCCTCCAGTCCGTATCCAAGCCTACAGAAGATATCCGGTATTATTATAGTGTATCCAGAAAAGAGGATCAACTGCCTTTCTGCAGAATCGGGGTGCGCTTCCAACAAAGCCGGGCCTGCGAACAACGCGCAGGCCCGGCCGGAAATATGACCATTATAGGGAGAGCGCCTGCAGCCGGCGCAGGCAGGCGGGACAGAAACAGAGTTCGCCGACTTCCGTCAGCCCCTCTGCGCCCGGCTGATGGCAGAGGCTGCACCGCCGCTGGGCCGGCGTGATGCGCAGCGCGCCGTCCGGCGTGGACGTCAGCAGCAGCGTATTGCCGGCGGTGACGCCCCATGCCCGGCGGATCTCAATCGGAATGACAATGCGGCCAAGCTCATCCAGCTTTCGCTCGACGTTCATCTGCAACCCTCCCTTCGCTTCAGACCCGTGATCCGACTGTGCTTCTTTTTATTCTACCATGGAAAAAGCTGCAGATATAGATGCCGTTTTGCACAAATTATACTATCGACATTATACATACTATCGACAGTATAACCTATAATATCCCCACAAGGGGCTGGTGACATGGCATACTCGGACGCACAGAAGGAAGCGACCGCCAGATATAATAAGAAGGCATACGACCGGATTGAAATCAAGGTAAAAAAGGGGCGGAAACAGGAAATTGCTGCGTTCGCAAAACGTCGGAACCAGAGTGTCAACCAGATGATTGTGGAGCTGATTGAGCGGGAGATGAATCGCTGACAGGCGCATCCGGAGGGATGCGCCTGTTTTGCCGGACGGGCCGGCGCGGCTGCCTTATTGCTCCGGGAACAGCATGTTCCTGGTATAGGCGTCCATGAAAAACGGATTGGTGGAGAGCTCCACCGTGACGGCGCGGCGGCTGAAGGCCTCTGATTCCTGCAGCATGGGGCGGCTCAGGAGCACCATGGAAGCGCCGCCGCCGGCAGCGTTGCCGATGGTCTCCGACTGTGCCGCAAAGCCTTCCGGGATCAGGCCGATGGCCTCGGCGGAACGGACGTTGATAAAGCTTCCGAAACCGCCGGCAATCTTCAGCGGGACCGCCCGGCCGTCCAGGCCGGCCTCGTGAAGCAGCGTCAGCATACCGGCGCAGATGGCGCTCTTGGCCAGCTGAACGGCGCGGATATCCGCCTGGGTCAGGATGACGTCCGTACCGGGGAGGCGGAATGCGGTACGTCCGTCCAGCTCACAAATACAGTCCTCATAGTCATGCCCGTCCTCACAGAGATACCCGCTGTCGTCCACCACGCCGCAGGCCAGCAGGACGGCCACGGCGTCGATGATTCCGGAGCCGCAGATTCCCACGGCGGTTCCGCCGCCGATCACCTGGCTGACAATGGAACCGTCCCGCAGCGTGACGGCGGAGACGGCGCCCTCCTTGGCGGTCATGCCCATATGGATGCCGGCGCCTTCAAAAGTGGGGCCTGCCGCGGTGGAGCAGCAGTACCATGCGCCGTCGTGGTACAGCACCATCTCTCCGTTGGTGCCGATGTCGGTCAGAAGGCAGGGGCCCTGCTCCGGCGTCCGACGCCATGGAGGCCATGGTAATATCTCCGCCGACATAGGCGGAAATACAGCGGGTCAGGTAAACGCCGCTGCAGCCGGGCAGATCCAGGGACAGTGAGGACGGCGTCAGCGTTTCGCCGAAGGAGCGGTCCTGCTCAAACGGAACGAAGATGATGGATTCCGGCGGCTGCTCCGTCAGCAGATACTCCATTGCCGTGTTGCCGGTCAGCACAGCTGCGTCGATCTGGCTGCGGTCCATGCCGGCGTCGGCGCAGAGGCGGCCGATCAGCGCGTTGAGCCCCTGGCGGATTGCAGACGCCAGCTCCTGCCGCTGCCCCTCGTGCGATTTCTGCAGGCGGGAAATCACATCCGCCCCAAAGGGCGCCTGCGGATTGACGGCGGAAGCGGTTGCCAGGAGGACGCCCTGGCGCAGGTCGTACAGATAGGCGGCCAGGGTGGTGGTGCCGATATCCACCGCCACGCCGAGGCCGCGGCCCAGAGGCTCCAGGGGGAAGGCTGGCAATACGCCGGCTGTCAGGATCTTTTCGCCGCCGCGCTCCGGGAGCGTAATTTCAGCGTCTCCCGATACGGTGACCATGCAGGCCATGCGGATTCCGGCCGCCGCCTCCTCGTCCGTCAGCGCAGAGCGCTCCCCGGGCGTCATGGGGGACAGGGCGCCGCTGGCGCGGACGCGGCATTTTTTGCAGCGCATCTGGCCGCCGCAGGGCATGGCCAGCGGAATCTGGTGGAGCGTCAGAAGCTCAGACAGCCGCTGGGGCGCCTGCAGCTCCAGAATCCGGGTACCGGTCTGGTCGTGGATCGTCAGTTTCATGGCGTGTCGTTCCTTTCAGGCCGCGGACAGGCCGCAGCAGTTTTTTCCATCATACCATATGGAAAGGGGATCGTACAATGTCACAAATAAAATCAAAAAATATTACCATTTTTCATTATATAAGCATATACATGCCAAAATGGCCGGGCTATAATAAGAGCGTATCAATTCACTAACATGTTTGGGGGATTAAAAACATGGCAATTTTAGAAGAAATCAGCAGTTTTCTCCAGAAAGGCCGCACCAAAAATGTGAAGGAGCTGGTCAGCCAGGCGCTGGAGGAGGGGATTGCACCGCAGGCAATTCTGGAAGAGGGGCTTCTGTCCGGCATGTCTGTCATCGGTGAAAAGTTTAAGAACAACGAAGTGTTCGTCCCGGAGGTCCTGGTGGCGGCCCGCGCCATGAATGCCGGAACCGCGCTGCTCAAGCCGTATCTGATGCAGGCCGGCGTGGAAGCCAAGGGAACCGCCGTCATCGGCACGGTCAAGGGCGACCTGCATGATATCGGCAAAAACCTGGTCAAGATGATGATCGAGTCCAAGGGCCTGACGGTCGTGGATCTGGGTGTGGATGTGAGCCCCTCTGCGTTTGTGGAAGCGGCGGTGGAGAACAATGCGCAGCTGATCTGCTGCTCGGCGCTGCTGACGACCACCATGTGTGAAATGAAGGGCGTTGTGGAAGCCTGCGTAGCACAGGGAATCCGCGACAAGGTGAAGATCATGGTCGGCGGCGCGCCGCTGAACCAGGAGTTCTGCGACTCCATCGGCGCCGACTGCTATACCGAAGACGCCACTTCCGCTGCGGAGGCCGCTCTGGCGTTTGTTTCCTGAGCCTCAGGATCGGGAATTCATATGGCCCCGACGGATTGGGGACGCATGCGAAGGGGAACCGGCCGGTTCCCCTTTCGGCTTTGATACAGCTTCCGGAACAGCCGGGAGGCGATACCATTTTCAGAAGGAGCTTGATCCATGGAACGTCAAATCACGCTGCAGCAGTGCCTGGACGCAGGCTTTACCAACGCGGCCTATCTGGATCCGCAGGCGCTGGAATTTCTGCCGGAGGTACGGGGGATGTGCGAGGCCAATCGCTGCGGCGCCTATCAAACATCCTGGGCCTGCCCGCCGGCCTGCGGCACGCTGGAGGAACTGGCCGCCAAAATCCGGTCGTTCCCGTACGGAATTCTGCTGCAGGTCACCGGACGGATGGAAGACGATTATGATATTGATACCATCGAACGGACCGAGCGCGACTGCAAAACGGCGCTGGACCGCCTGGCCGAGCAGTTGCGGCCGCAGTGCCGCAGGATCATGCCGCTGACGGCCGGCGGCTGCAGCCGCTGCCCAACGTGTACCTACCCCGATGCCCCCTGCCGTTTTCCGGAACGGATGTATCCGTCCCTGGAGGCCTGCGGTCTGTTTGTCAGCCGGGAATGTGAGCGCGCCGGGATCCCTTATTATTATGGCCCGCAGACCATGACTTTTTCTGCGGCAATCCTCATTGAGGACGCGTGAACAGGCGGAAAGACTCCCCGGCTCCCGAGGGAAGGGGCCGGGGAGTTTCGGTGAACGGCAGGCGGACCCGGCGCCTGCCGTTCAATTGGCAGTGACTGCGTGCCGGTCGCGGTATTTTTTGGGGGAGACTCCCACCATTTTTTGAAAGACCTTGGTATAGTAGCTCTGGTCGTGAAAGCAGCATTCGCTGGCAATGGCGGCAATGCTCAAATCCGTGGTTGTCAGCAGCTTTTTGCTGTGTTCAATCCGCACCTGATTGGTGAATTCCGAGATGCCGATTCCGGTTTCCTGCTTGAAGAGCATGCTCAGATAGGATTTGCTCAGGTAGGCATGGCGGGCAATCTCGTCCAGCGACGGTTTATCGCGCCAGTTGCTGCGAATATAGTTCATGGTTTTGTAAACGGCGTCCGCGTGCTTGATGCCGGCAAAGCTGAACATGGCGTCCATGAAGCCGTGCAGAATGTCGGACATCCAGGCGCAGAGCGCGTCGATGGACTGAAAGCTGCTGATCCGGCGCAGGAACTCGGTGCTGAAGTGGAAGATCCGCCCCATTTCCACGCCGGCGTCCACTACCGTGCGGGACAGCACGACAATCAGTTCCACGCAGCGTGTCTTCACCTCGTCGAGATTATAGTAGCTCTGCAGATAAATCCGCCCCAGCAGTTCGTTGAGCAGCTTCTGGACGCCGGGCTTGTCCATGTTCCTGACCAGGATCTTCATCTCTTCCTCAGCGCGGGGAATGTAGGAATAGTCCTCGTCCACGTGCGGATACTGCTCCCGGATCAGATAAAGTTCGTTGAGGAACTCGGCCTGGTCATAGGTGGTGCTGCCGTGATGCCCGGCGGCTACGCCCCGCACGGCAACGGCGCCGACCTCGTTGAGGCTGCCCAGGCGCTCCGGGGAGAAGCAGCGCAGCTGCTCCACGCCTGCACGGAACGCCGGCCCCTCCGCATCCAGCAGCAGGTCCTGCGGCTCGCCCAGGACCACAGGGCCGAAGATCACGCCGCCGGTCCTGTCCGTATCGGCGACAAAGGCGCAGAATGTCAGCCCTTTGGGGCAGTAGTAGATGTAGCTGCCGCCCCAGCGGCCGGCTTCCTGATAGCCGTATTGATGGGTGCGCATTTCACCTTTGCGGCTGTAGGGGCAGGCACGGCAGGCGGCGCTTTCGGAAAAGCCGCACAACAGGCTTTGAATGGTGTCCGGATCGATGGCGCGGCAGCAGCTGCTGAACAGGTCCCCCAGATCCACTGCAAAGCGTTCCATGGTTTTTTCCAAGCTGCATGTTCCCACCTTTCCTGCACGGGTTTCTGCATTCATTATACTATATTCTGCGGAAATTTGCACAGAAAATAATTTCCGGAAAGGCGGCGGACACGTTTGTGTCCGCCGCCTTTCAGTCCGGACTGCGGCCGGAGCAGCGTTCGCAGCATCCGCAGCATCCGCGGCAGCGCCGCCGCCGGGTGATGCTGCGCAGGGCCGCCGCAAGCCAGAGCGCCACGGCGGCCAGCAGAAGCAAATCGGGAAATCCCATACGCCCTCCTAAAACAGCAGAAGCAGCCGGTAGAAGAGGAAAGCGGCTGCCCAGGCAATCAGGCACTGGATGACAACGAAGTACAGCGCGTCGCGCCGGCGGCCCATCTCCTGCCGGACGGTGCCGACCGCGGCGACGCAGGGCGTGTAGAGCAAGGTGAACACCAGAAAACTCAGCGCGCTGCGCGTGGTGAACAGCGCGCTCAGGCTGCCGGACAGAGCGGACACCGCCGTGCCGGTCAGCACGCTCAGCGTGCTGACAACGGCCTCTTTCGCGGTAAAGCCGGCAATGAGCGCAGAGGCCACGCGCCAGTCGCCGAAGCCCAGCGGAGCCAGTACCGGCGAGAGGAACCGGCCGACGGCGGCCAGCAGGCTCAGGCTGCCGTCGGACACCACGTTCAGATGGCTGTCAAAGGTCTGCAGGAACCAGATCACGATGGTGGCGGCGAAGATGATGGTGAAGGCGCGCTGGATAAAGTCGCGCGCCTTCTCCCAGAGCAGGAGGCCGACGCTCTTGGCGGATGGAAAACGGTAATTGGGGAGTTCCATGACGAAAGGGATGCTGTTGCCGCGGAAAGCGGTTTTGTTGTAAATCAGGGCGGCAAGGATGCCGAGAACGATGCCGCCGGCATAGAGGCCGATCATCACCAGGGCGCGGTATTCCGGAAAAAACGCTGTGACAAAAACCGCATAAATGGGAATTTTGGCGGAACAGCTCATAAAGGGCGTCAGCAGGATGGTCATGCGGCGGTCGCGGTCTGAAGAAAGCGTCCTGGTGGCCATAATGGCCGGTACCGAGCAGCCGAAGCCGATGAGCATGGGGACGATGCTGCGGCCGGAGAGCCCGATTTTGCGCAGCAGTTTGTCCATCACAAAGGCGACGCGGGCCATGTACCCGGTGTCCTCCAGGATGGAGAGAAAGAAAAACAGGACGACGATCAGAGGCAGGAAACTCAGCACGCTGCCTACGCCGGCGAAAATACCGTCGATGATCAGCGAATGTATCACCGGGTTGATCCCGTAGGCCGTCAGGCCGTGGTCGGCCAGGGAGGTCAGCGCATCGATCCCCAGGGAGAGCAGGTCGGACAGGGCGGTTCCCAGCAGGCCGAAGGTCAGATAGAAAATCAGCAGCATGATGCCCAGGAAAATGGGGATGGCCAGGTATTTGTGGGTCAGAATGCTGTCGATTTTCACACTGCGCCGGTGCTCCCGGCTTTCCCGGCACTTTACGACGGCCTGCCGGCAGACGTTTTCAATGTATGTATAGCGCATATCCGCCAGCGCCGCGTTGCGGTCCAGGCGCCGCTCGTGCTCCATTTCGCTGACGCTGTGCTCAATCAGGTCGCGCTCGTTCTGGTTGATGTCCAGACGGCGGAGAATGTCCTCGTCGCCCTCGATCAGCTTGGCGGCGGCGAAGCGCGGCGAGATGCCGGCCCGCTGCGCATGGTCCTCAATCACATGGCTGACGGCGTGAATGCACCGGTGCACGGGGCCGGGTGCGCAGAAATCTGTGACGGCCGGATAGAGCTTCTCCCGGGCCGCGTGCAGGATTTGCGTTACCAGCTCCTCAATCCCCTCGTTTTTGGCGGCGCTGATGGGCACCACGGGCACGCCCAGCAGTGCGGAGAGCCGGCCGGTGTTGATGGTGCCGCCGTTGCTCCGGACCTCGTCCATCATATTCAGCGCCACGACCATGGGAATCCGCATTTCCAGCAGCTGAAGCGTCAGATAGAGGTTGCGTTCCAGATTGGTGGCGTCTACAATATTGATGATACCGTCGGGCTTTTCGTTGAGGATGAAGTCCCGCGTGACGATTTCCTCGGAGGTATAGGGCCGGATGGAATAGATGCCGGGCAGATCCACCACCGACACGCCTTTCTGGCCGCGGATTTCCCCCAGCTTCTGATCCACGGTTACACCGGGAAAGTTGCCTACATGCTGGTTGGAACCGGTCAGCTGATTGAAGAGCGTGGTCTTGCCGCAGTTTTGATTGCCGGCCAGTGCAAAAATCATGTTGCCGCCTCCTGTGCGTCGACCTCGATGTTCTGCGCGTCGGCCAGCCGGATGGTCAGCTCGTAACCGCGGAGGCGCAGCTCCATGGGATCCCCCATGGGGGCAATTTTCCGAACCGTTACGGCCGTGCCGGGAATCAGCCCCATATCCAGCAGGCGGCAGCGCAGGGGGCCTTCCCCGCCGACGGAGGTGATCACGGCGGTATGCCCAATGGGCAGCTGAGACAAAGTCATGAAAAAATTCCTCATTTCATCTGGGATCGGACGGCGCTGCCGTCCGGAATGCGATTGCAAGGAAAACAGGATTAGCTTACTGTTCCCCTGTGGGATTGTCAAGGCGTTTTCGAAGATTTTCAGGGGGCCGGTCCTCCAGGATCTGCAGGGCCAGGTAGAGCAGCGCCGCATCCCGGGGGCTTCGCAGATCATAGCCCGTGACCCGGTGCAGCTTATCCATGCGATAGCGGAACGTGTTTTTGTGAATGCAGGCCTGCGCCGCCGCCTGTTCCACATGGCCGTCGCACCGGAAATACAGCCGGAGGCATTGCAGCAGCTCCTCCGCGTCGGCGTCCGGCAGGGGCGGAAAGACGGCGCGCAGCAGATCGCGCTTGACGGCGGGCTCCAGGCTCTGCAGGACCAGATCCAGCGGGCTGCTGCCGTATTCCCGGATGGAGCCGTCCCGGGAAGCGGCCCGCGCCGCAAGCCTGGCCTCGGAATAGCAGCGCCTGAGATCCTCCGCGCCGTGGGAAACGGTACTCAGCCCGCCGCTGAGGCGGAGCCCCCAGCGCCCGGCGGCATCCCGGCGCAGCGCCGACAGAATGGCCGGGGCCCGGGCCAGCCCGCTGCCGCCGAACAGAAGCAAAATACGCCGGTTGACCACGGTCCGCAGCGTCTGGCGGTCGTCCCCCAGATGCGGCGCAATCATCTGCAGGAGCTGGCTGCTGCGCAGCTCCGGCGCATCCTGCGCGCCGTCGGCAGCGTACTCCAGGACTGCGACCCGGCGGGGCAGCTCCGTATCAATCTCAAGCAGGCTGCCCCGGAGCGCCATGGCCTGCCAGTCCGGCTCCCGGGCAAAAAGCCACGTTTCAATAAACAGATCCTGCGCCTGCTGCAGCATGGTGCGCTGCTCCTGCCGGACCATGCTGGCCAGCAGGATCTCGGCCATTTTTTTTGCAATGGTTCCAAAATCCCGGACGCTGGCGGCGGGGCCGGTGATTCCGATCACGCCCTCGCAGGAACCGTCGACATCGATGGGCAGGTTGACGCCCTCCTGAATGCCGGCGCTTTCGTCAGCCTGCGTTACCTCCAGGACGGGCAGGCGCTGCTCAATCACCTGCCGGGCCGCCGCATGAAGCCGCCCGATGCGGCGGGGATCGGTGCTGGCGATGATCACGCCCGTGCGGTCCATGATATTGACGTCCCGGCCGATGGTGGCCTTCAATTCCCGGGCGATGCGGCTTCCGTCCGCCGGCGTCAGAAACATAGCGCGCCTCCTGAATTTGATTTAGTACAAAAATTATACGCTTTTTTTGTTCCAAATACAATAGCTTTTCTGGTATTATGATGCAAACAGGGTGCAGCAAACCGCATTCACCGGATATGAAGGAGGATACAGCGATGAAAATTGTGGTCTTGGACGGTTATACGGAAAACCCCGGCGACTTGAGCTGGGCGGTGCTGGAGCAGATGGGGGAACTGCAGGTGTATGACAGAACCTCCCTGACGGATGAAGCGGAGATTATTGCCAGAATCGGCGACGCTGAAGCGGTCTATACCAATAAGACCCCCATTACAAAGCGCGTCATCGACGCCTGCCCGGCCATGAAATTCATCAGCGTGCTGGCCACGGGCTACAATGTGGTGGATTACGAGTATGCCCGGGAGAAGGGGATCCCGGTGACCAACGTCCCCACCTACGGAACGGCGGCTGTGGGGCAGTTTGCCATCGCCATGCTGCTGGAGATCTGCCACCATGTGGCGCACCATTCCCAGGCGGTGCATGAGGGGCGGTGGGAGCGCTGCGACGACTGGTGCTTCTGGGATTATCCGCTGATCGAGCTGGCGGGCAAAACCATGGGCATTATCGGCTTCGGCCGGATCGGCCAGCAGACCGGCCGGATCGCCAGGGCCATGGGCATGGAGATCCTGGCATATGACAGCTGTCAGAGCGAAGAGGGCCGGGCGGTCGGAACGTACGTGGATCTGGACACGCTCCTGGGCCGGTCCGACGTGATTGCCCTGCACTGCCCGCTGTTCCCGGAGACGCAGGGCATCATCAACCGGAATACCATTGCGAAGATGAAGGACGGCGTGATCCTGCTGAACAACAGCCGCGGGCCGCTGGTGAACGAGCAGGATCTGGCGGACGCGCTCAACAGCGGCAAGGTTTACGCCGCCGGCCTGGATGTGGTGTCCACAGAGCCCATCCGGGGGGACAACCCGCTGCTGACGGCCAAAAACTGCCTGATCACGCCCCACATCTCGTGGGCGCCCAGGGAGAGCCGCCAGCGGATTATGGACTGCGCGGCGGAAAATCTGCGGGCCTATCTGGCGGGTGCGCCGATCCATGTGGTAAATGCAGTATGCGCAAAGTAATTGTAATTTCTGATTCCTTTAAAGGATCCCTCAGCAGCGGCCAGGTGGCGGAGACTGCGGCGGACTGCATCCGCCGCTTCTGGCCCGATTGCCGGGTGATCGGCCTGCCGGTTGCCGACGGGGGAGAGGGGACCGTGGAGTGTTTCCTCCGGGCGGCCGGCGGGCAGCGGGTCACGGTGCCGACGACAGGCCCGTGGGGGGAACGCGTGGAGGCGGCCTATGCCCGGATCGGGGAGAAGGCGGTGGTGGAGATGGCTTCTGCCGCGGGGCTTCCCATGGCAGGAACCCGCCTGGATCCGTCCCGGACGACCACGTACGGGGTAGGCGGCCTGATCCGCCATGCTGTGGAGCACGGCGCCAAAAAGCTGATTCTGGGACTGGGCGGCAGCGCCACCAACGACGGCGGGTGCGGCTGCGCCGCCGCGCTGGGCGTCCGCTTTTTCGACCGGGCCGGTATGGAATTCCGGCCTGTCGGGGCGACGCTGGCGCAGATTGCGCGGATAGACTGCACAGATGCGGAGAAGCTGCTGGACGGCGTTGCGGTGGAGGTCATGTGCGATATCGACAATCCCCTTTGCGGCCCGGCGGGCGCGGCGGCCGTCTTCGGCCCGCAGAAAGGGGCCGACGCGGCGATGATTTCGGCGCTGGACGCGGGCCTGGCCCATCTGGCCGGAGTGGTGCGCAACCAGCTGGGCCGGGATGTGGCGCAGATCCCGGGCGCCGGTGCGGCCGGCGGCTTCGGCGCCGGCGCCGTGGCATTTTTAAATGCCGTACTGCGTCCCGGGATTGAGGTGGTGCTGGATCTGGTGGGGTTTGACGGCCTGCTGGACGGCTGCGATCTGGTGATCACAGGCGAGGGGCGGATTGACGGCCAGAGCCTCAGCGGCAAGGTGCCGGTGGGTGTGGCCCGGCGGGCCAGGCGCCGTCAGGTGCCGGTGATTGCCGTTGTGGGCGACGTCCGGGACGACGCCTATGCCGTCTATGACGAGGGGATTACGGCCATCTTCTCCATCAACCGGCTGGCAATCCCCTTTGAAGAGGCCAGGGCGCGCAGCGCAGAGGATTACCGGCGGACGCTGGAGGACATCCTCCGCTATACGTGCGCGCTCCGGCAGCGGGACGGCGCGTGAGATCCGCGACGGGATTTGTGCATTTTTCCAGAATATTTAAGAGTTTTTTTGTCAAAACAGGCGCATTGACAAGAACTGTACGGAACGGTATGATGGATCCATAAGGGATGCATACGTATTCACGGGGAGGTGAAGACAATGCCGATACAGCAGGGCGGCGCTCCCTTGGGAGAGAAGCGGCCGGTTACCTCCTCGGATGTGGCACGGCTGGCCATGGTGTCGCAGTCGACAGTGTCAAGAGCCTTCAACGAAGCCACCAAGCTCTCGCCGGAAACGAGGAGCCGCGTGCTGGAAGCCGCCAGGCAGCTGGGATACCGCCCCAATGCAATCGCCCGCAGCCTGGTGTCCAGCAGGACCGATATGATTGGCCTGATTGTGATGCGCAACGGGAGCCCGTTCTATAATGAGCTGGTCAATCTGCTGGTGACTGCCTGCCGCAGGTATGGATACTGCGCCATGGTGATCCGCCAGCTGGAGGGGGAGAGCGGCGTGGATACCGTGACCCGGGCGCTGGAGTACCGGGTGGACGGTGTGGTGGTCACGGCGATTGAGGATACCAAAAGCGCCTGTGAACTGTGCCGCCAGGCGAGCGTCCCCATTGTTCTGCTCAACCGCTACATTGCCGGCGCGGACGTGGATTCC
>JAHZEF010000049.1 GCA_019422005.1 Clostridiales bacterium | reverse complement strand
CTGAGGCCTTCTGCCTTCAAAGATCAGGAAAAAGGGCAGCATGGTTTCCAGCAGAATCATCAGAGCAATAAAATAGTACTTCTTTCCATCCAGATAATACGCTCCCACGAACAGCGTCAGCGGGATCAGCAGCAGGATCAGCGCCGCAGCAATCAGCGTGCGCTTGGTAAGCTTTCTCTTTTCCCTGGGCGTCTGCACCAGGTAATCCGGCCTGTGGGTACGGCGCGTGATGGCCGCTGCAAACAGAAACAGCGACACCACAAACAGCGCATACAGCACCAGCTGCGGCCTGCTCAAAGCGGTAATGCCCGACGGCGCAATCAGGGTTGTGAGATCCGACTGGCCTATGGCGTAGATAAAAATGGAAAGGGAAATCAGTCCGGATATCCCTGCAATCAGCTTCCGCCACCAGGGCAGCTTCGGCGGCTTCCAGTCAACGCTGTTCTCCTGGGGCTCCGGCAGAGGCGGAATCTCTTCCGGCAGGGCCGGCGCCGGCGGAAGCTCTCCGCCGCAGACTGCAATCAAGTCCTCTGCCGTCACAGCATCCGGAATCAGGCTGCGCGCCATACGGTTGGCAGAAGTTGTATAAAAGCTGTTGCCGGAAAAGAACGCCCTTGGCTTTCCTTCCGTCACAACGCTGCCGTCAAAAAACAACGCGCAGCGGTCGGCATATTGGGCGCAGAACTCAATATCGTGGCTGACCATCAGAATGGTCACCCCCCGCCTGAGCAGCGTCTGCAGGATCTCGGCAAATGTCTGCTTGAATTCCGCATCCAGGCCCTTGGTTGGCTCGTCCATCAGGAGTATTTCGGGCTCCAGCAGCAGGACCTTCGCCAAGGCGGCTCTCTGCTGCTCCCCGCCGGACAGGTCATACGGATGGCGATCGAGCAGTTCCCCCAGCCGGCACAGCGCCGTAACATGGGCAACTTTTGCCTCCATATTGTCTTCCGGCAGTTTCCGCCCCTTTAATATCTCAAACAAATCCTCCCGCACGCTTTTTTTCACAAAAAGGGCCTGCGGATTCTGGGGCAGCACACCAGAGCTGCCATGAAGCTGCACCTCGCCCCGGTACGCCTTCAGAAGCCCTGCCAGCAATTTCAGGCTTGTGGTCTTTCCCGTGCCGTTTCCGCCCAGCAGGGCCACAAATTCCCCCCGTCTTACAGACAGCGATAATCCCTTGACCACATCCGGCAGATCTTTTTCATATTTGAACCATAGCCCGTCCGCCTCGACCGCTGTATCCCCGGCAGCCGTCCCTTCCCGTTCCCGCGGCAGCGGTTCCAGCGTATGGGACTCCGCATATTCCGTCAGCCAATCCCGGCCTTCCCGCACAGTAACGGGGCATGCCGCCCCGTTTTCCACCGCCGCCCACACCCGCATCGCCGCAGGCATCGCCAGAAACATGGAATGCCCTGCCTCCCGGAGGGCAAAGCCGACCTCCGAAGGGGTTCCTGTACAAAGCAGCCTGCCATGATCCATCACCGCTACCCGGGTTGCCATGGGAAATGCATCCTCCAGGCGGTGCTCCGTCAGAAGGATGGTCGTGCCGAGTTCCCGGTTGATTTTTCCCACTGTAGCCAGGAAATCGGACGCCGCAATGGGATCCAGCTGCGAAGTGGGCTCGTCCAGAATCAGGACTGACGGCTGCATCGCCATCACGGAAGCCAGGTTCAATAACTGCTTTTGGCCGCCGGACAATTCTGTCACATTCTTATAGAACCAGGTTTGGATTCCGAAAAAGGATGCCATTTCAGCCACCCGGCGCCGGATCGTGGGCGTATCGCAGCCCAGGCTCTCCAATCCAAAGGCCAGCTCGTGCCACACCTTATCGGTCACAATCTGGTTTTCCGGGCTTTGAAGCACAAAACCGATTCTCCGGCTCTGCTCCCGCTGATCCAGCGTTTCCAGAAGCCGGTCCTCAAAAAAAATCTCTCCGGTTTTCCGGCCGTGGGGTGCAAGCACTGTCTTGAGCTGCCGCAGCAAAGTGCTTTTCCCGCAGCCGGAAGGGCCGCAGAGCACCAGGAATTCGCCCTGCTTGACTGTAAGTGTCACATCGTCCAACGCACGCTGCGCCTGCTCCGGATAGGAAAAGGTAAGGTTTTTAATTGTAAAGGTATCGCTCATTGATGATCATCCCTCCCGGACCAGCAGGCCGCCTGCCAGTGTCAGGTAATCCGGCGCCTTGCCGTTTTGAATCCAAAGAATGGGTCTTCCAAAATACCGCTCCATGGTTTTGGACAGGTCGCCTCCCAGAGCGTCAATGGAATACCGCATTTCGTCCGGCCTGCGGCACGGCATTCCGCCGGACCGGGTACAGTCACCGCCGCAGAGGTCGCAGCCTCCCGCCGACAGTGCCAGAGAATGAGGCGTCTCCCTTTCCAGGCGCAGCAGCATTCCCATCAGTCTTTGTTTTTCTTCTCTCATGCCCCGGAGCATGGATGTAAGCCCGCCCCCCGGCGCTGCAGTCACAATGCGTGCAAAAATCCGAAACGTGCGGAATTGCCGCCAAACCGACATCGGGTCAAATTCAAAGGGCGGGCAGGACCAGCGGCGCTCATAATTTCCGCATGTCCTGCAGTATCTGAGAAATTTTTCCACGTCAACACAATGCTCCGCATATTCGGAAACAGCGGCGGAACACGCCATGGATTCCACGCAATAAAGTTCCGGCATCTCAGGCGGCCCCCTCCTGTCTGAGTTTGTTCCACACACGCGCTTCCCTGTGGTTCAGGATTACCGGCGTCAGGCACAGCGCCAGATATATCAGCAGAAAGCTGACATGAAACGGAGACAGCGCCGCGCCCTTGATTGTGGGGTAATACCGCCAATATAATCCGCCTGCAGCCCAGCCGGACAGAATATAAATTCCGCAGAAACCGAGCCAGATGAGGGCGGCCTTGTCCCGGTCATCGAACCGGTATATGGAAAAGGCGGTCCGCCCCGGGAGCCCATAACCGCGGCTTTTCATACTGTCCGCCGTTTCAATGGCGTTTTCCAGCGCCCAGGTCAGCATAATGGACAGAATGGTAATGGCATTCTTCAGCCGCTGAAGCACAGGCCCGTCGGACACATCACGCCCCACACAGCGCTGCGCATCGCGAACCACTTGAAGCTGCGCCTTGAATTTGGGCACAAAGCGCAGCGTCATGGACAATACCAGACTGAGCGCCGGAATCACCCTTCCAAACAGATAAACGAACTTATCCGACGTCATCACAGCATGATAGCTGGAAAACCATGTAACAACGGCAGCCAGCATCAGAGCAGCCGCCGCACCATAAAGGATGCTTTCCAGCGTCAGCGGATTGCCGGACGGCAGATACGCCAGCAGCGTAGCCCCTTCATGGTTAAACGCCGGGTTGACAATCGCCGCTATCAGCATCATCGGCAGCATATAAACCACCTGGAGCCGCACGGCTTTCCGCCCATTGAGAGAGATATTATAGGCAATCGCCGACGCCAGAGAGATCAGCAGGCAGGCCGGATGCATAAAAAACATGGAAAACACCAGCACCAGCGCAAAATACAAAAAATTGACGGCCGGATGGTAGCCGGAAAATGAATCACGATTTCGAATAAGGCACCCTCCTACTCTGAAAAGGGCGCGGCGTTCTGCCGCGCCCCGGATTTCAACCGCCTGCAGCGGCGTAACCCCCGATATCCACTCCCAGGTCACAGGTATATTCCCAGCAGACCACATCCCCGTTTTTCAGCTGATAGCGGCTGCACCCATAGTTGGGGAACCATTCGTTTACCTGATACATCCAACCTGACAGCTCGCCGCAGTCAAATTCATAGAGATTGTGGATCCCTTCAATATAGGCGGAATTATACATCGGCGTATTTTCAAACTCCATATGGATCCCCTTTTGCTTGCAGGTCCGCTGAAGCACATTGAATACGCTTTCTCCTTCGTAGAACGTTACCTCCGTGGGTTCCAGAATCCACCCGTCCTCCGGCACCAACTCTGTTTTTTCCGGATCCAGCCAATCCATATGCGCCAGGATTGCCGCACAGGAAATGGACAGGGTGCAGGTATACGCAGTATCCGAGATTACGGCATCCTGGGGCTCCACCGGGAGCGGCTTTCCTTCCGGCACCGGGTCGGTCAGATATTGATCCTTTCCCGTAGCCGGATCAATCACCATCCCCTGCGCTTCCGAATAAGCCTCGCTGCCTGCCGCAACACCGGGCGAAGACGCGCCGGCCAATGCTGCCGCAGCGGTGACCTTCTCCTGCGCAGTCATGCCGCCGTCCTCACCGCCGGGCCGGCCGGACAATTCCGGTTCCGCAGGCGGTACCTCCTCCTGCGTTTGCTCCGGAACGGCAGAAGACGTCCCATGCGGCTCCGGATCGGCCGGTTCCCCGACGCCGTCCTGTTCTTCCTGTGCCGGGCTCTCCGTTCCGCCTGCAGGAACATCCTTCCGGCCGCCGTCCGGATCCGGATCCTCCTGTTCCGGTTCTGCGGTCATGCTCTGCTGCAGCTGATCCCGGTCCGTTTCAGGCGATTCCCGATCCACCGTCCAGCCCTGGAGCCCCGGCGCACCGCCGCCATACCAGAACGCCGCGGCCAGAACCGCCACAACCAGAAGCGGCACAAGTACTTTCCACCGATTTCTCTTCCACCACATGGTATTTCTCCAATCTATTACAGCAAATTGGCCTCCCCCAGCAAGTTATAAAGCATCTGCGCGATCTCACACCGCAGAATCGGCGCTTTGGGGCGGATCTCCAGATCTGAATCATCCAGAATTCCATGCTGGTAGCACACCGCAATCCCTTGGCGTGCCCACTCGGCAGCAGTAACATAGTCGGTAAACTGCGCCAGCACATCCCGGGTTGCAGCGGAGTCCAATTCTGTATCCATGCCGCAGAGCTTCGCGGCGCGGGCCACCATCACGGCGGCTTCCTGACGGGTAATGGTCCCCTCCGGATTGAATCTGCCGTCGCCGACGCCGTTGATCACCCCATAATCAGAGGCCGTCCCAACATAAGGCGCATACCATTGGCCGGACGCCACATCGGTGAAATCCTGGTTAGCCTTCGGCGTTAGGCCCAGTGCGCGGACAACAATGGCAGAAAACTGGGCGCGGGTCATGGTTTTTTCCGGTTCAAACAGACCGTTCCCCATTCCATCCACGATCCCCCGGGAAGCCAGCGCCTCAATGGCCAGCTGGTTTTCATGGGCGGCGGCTCCGGAGATATCTGCAAACGTTTTTCCGGGCTGCGAAACGGGGACTGCCTTGATGTCAGCATGCTTTCCGCTCAGGCCGGCCCCTGCAGCGTCTCCGGCGCCTGTCGAAACCGTATCGGCATCGCTCATACGGTACAGACTGTTCTCACCACCGCGCTGGCGCTGCACAGCTGCCATCCCATAGAGCGCCTGTTCTGTGGCCATCTGGCTGGAACCGGATCCACTGTCCGTATGCAGGAACCCCTTCCCCTTGACATAGAACGTCATGAGATTGTCCAGCAGTGTATTTCCGTTTTTCACAAACCGCGTGTCCTCCAGCGGAATCCCCAGTTCACACAGGGCGACAATCATCTGAACGCAGCTTTCAGAATTGGCCGTCCCCCAGGAAGAAAATCCGCCGGAAGCATCCTGCTGGCTGCTCATGCATGCCAGCGCCTCCCGGGTGGCCTCGGCCACCGCCGGCTGGTCCTGATACTTGGCCAGCGCCTGCAGCGCCATGCCTGTGATATCGGGATCGGATACGCCGTCGCCGGCAGAAGCGGCCGGGGTTCCGCCGAACAGGCTCCAGCCGCCGTCGGCAAGCTGGCATTCCAAAATCCGGTCAATGTACATCTGACGGGTGGCCTGTGTCTGAGCCTCCGGGTTTTCCGGCATGGGATAATTGCGGGAATCCAATGCGATCAAAGCCCAGATCGGGCCGTTAAGCCCCTGCCAGATCGTTTTGTCATAGTCGCCCAAGGGCTTTGTCAGATCATATCCCGCCACGTTCCGGGCATCCTTGCCGATGGAGGAAAGCGCCACAATCACACGGGAATACTCCGTATACTTCTTATCATGAAGCTCGCCTCTGCAGGCCTTTACGGTATCCTCCACAGCGGCATAATAAGCCTGATAATACGCTTCCGGCACCTCATAACCGCTCCGCGCCAGCCCCAATACCGCCCATTCGCCGCCGATTGAGCCTACCTGCGGGCTCTTCACAGTCTGATACAAGTATTGGGCGGTATCCTCCACAGCGGCTGCCAATGCGTCATCCGACACCGCCGCAAAGGACTGCACAGACAGGCCAAACAGCAGACATACCGCCAAAACCAGCCCCAAAAAACTCCTCATTCTCCTCGCCATGCACAACCCCTCCAGTGATATTTTTTTGATGGAAACCGAATTGCACGCATTCTTTCTTGCCGTCCGCAGTTTCCGGCAGCGATTTCCAGGAAACTCCATTGTATTGCCGGTTCCTGCCTCCTGCAAAAACCAACGGCCGCGGCAATTACTGCCACGGCCGTTTTTCCGTAAACAAGCGATCTCCCCGGATCTGAATCCCGACTTGAGCAGGTCTTCTGACTTGCGCCTCTTCAACTCTGTCCAGCCTTCCCGGAACCCATCCAGTGACTGACTTCTCGTCTAAGACAGAGTCTCCGCGCATACAGCGGCGGTACCGTTCGTGATTTGCACACGATTCCCTATTCTCCCCTCAGAAGGCTCCCTTCCATCGGGGCACTCAACTCTCTATTTACTTTGGTATTATAAATGGTATCACAGTCCGCACCGGAAGTCAAGGCGTTTGCACAGATCCCAGTGCCGGCCGGGCGGCAGGCGCTTTCATCCCCTTCTCTTTTCGCGCTCCCCTTTTGGCTGCCTGGTACATAAAATAGACTGGCGGCCCTTCATCCGCACGGCTCCGCCAATCCAAAGAAGGAGATGTTTCTCATGCCAGCCACAATCAGCGGTCTTGTCTACAACGACCTGAACCGAACTGGACAATATGATCCGGCAGACCCCGGGATTGCCGGTGTATTTGTCGCTTTATACGCAGCGGCCGGCGGCTGCTCCGTCGTCCAAACCGACCTCAGCGGCAGCTACCGCTTCACAGTCGCCGTCCCGGGCGTTTATACCATCTATGAGACAGCCGCGCAGCCCAACGCCTGCCCGCCCACAGTTGTCTCCCAGCCTGCGGGCTATCTGCATTCCAACACGCCCCGCGCATGGACCGTCACCGTCACCGCCGCCCAGATTGAGAGCAATGCGGCAATTCCCGGGCAAAATTTTGCACACGACGCCTCAGACAGCCCCCTGCCATGCTCCCCCCGGATGATTCAGTTTGTAAGCCGTCCCACCAGCTGGTACGATATCGATCTGGTCACCGGCCAATCCACGCTTCGCGGCCCGCTTTCCCCGGCTCACGACGTAAATGCCATCGGCTACAGCCCTCTGGACGATTACCTCTACGGCTATGATCAGACCACCAACAGCCTGGTCCGTATCGACGGAGACGCCGCCCTCACACAGATCGGCAGACCTGCCGGGCTTCCGGCCGACGGTTACAACACGGGAACCTTTGATGCCAACGGGTTCTTCTATCTGTATATCAACGCCGCAGCCCGGTTCTATACGGTGGATCTGCGGCCCGGCTCTCCTACATTTCTGAAACTGGTGGATCCCCGTACAGGTTATACGGAACAAACCTCCAACTACGGTACGCCGCTGTCCGCCGCAGTGAACATCAGCGACTGGGCTTACGACCCCTCAGACGGCAATCTGTACGGCGTCCAGCGCAATGGCGTTCTCACCCGCATCACACCCACCACCGGCCAGGCCGTTTCTCTGTCCACTTCCGCACCCAACCCCAACGCTTCCTTCGGCGCAGTGGTCATAGACAGTACCGGCACACTCTATGCCATTGCCAACAACGACGGCACGGTGTACCGCTATACGCACTCCGGCAATACAGCCGTTGGCGTCCCCTTCTCCACCACCTTTTTTGCCTCCTTCAACGACGGCGCCATTTGTCCCCGGACGGTGGTTCTCCCCACCGCTGATCTGCAGGTCACCAAAACGGCGGAGCCGGTTCCGGCCACTGCAGGCCAACGCCTGACCTACTCTATAAAGCTCTACAACAATGGGCCGGATCCGGCACAGGATGCCCTCCTCACCGACTTTTCCCCTGCGGAACTGCAGGGCGCAGAATTCTCCGTCGACGGTGGCGCCGTCTGGCAGCCATGGAGCGGCACACTTTCCCTGGGTGAGATCGCCGCCGGGGGCAGCGCCGCCGTCCTTCTGCGCGGAATTCTGGATTCCTCCGCCGTCGGAGCCGTCTCCAACACGGCAGCAGTATCCTCCCCCACGTATGACCCTGACTTGTCCAACAACACGGATACCATTGACATTCCCATCGGAGAAAGTGCAGATCTCTCCGTGGTCAAAACCGGTGCCCCCAGCCCGGCCCGGCCCGGCGATCCGATCACCTACACCATTGTGACAGCCAATGCCGGCCCCTCCAGCGCCGTCAATGTGATCCTGGAGGATCCTCAGCCTCCGTTTCTGAACGGGCCGGAATGGTCGCAGGACAACGGCGCCAGCTGGCAGCCCTGGCAATCCGTCATTTCTCTGGGAACCCTGCTTCCCGGTGAGGCCAGCGTCATTCTTCTTCGGGGAACAGTCTCCGCTTCAGCTCCGCCGCTGATCAGCAATACCGTTACGGTTTCCAGCAGCACACCGGATCCGGACCCGGACAACAATACTTCCACCGAGGCAATCCCCATCACGCTGTCCGCTGATCTGGCCGTCACCAAAACCGGCGCGCCGAATCCGGCGGCAGCCGGAGGCGTACTCACCTATACGGTGGAACTGGCCAACCTGGGCCCGGCAGATGCCCGGAACACCGTCCTGAGCGACCCGCTTCCGGCGCAGCTGGCCGACGGGAGCTACTCATTGGACGGAGTGTCCTTCCAGCCCTGGGCCGGGGCGCTGGCCCTGGGGACGTTTCCTGCCGGTACCGCCCGAACCGTATTCCTCCGGGGTACGGTGGATCCGGCAGCTGCGGGGATTCTGAGCAATACCGTCACCGTTTCCAGCGATACCCCTGATCCGAATCCGGACAACAATTCCTTTACAGAGCTTACGCCAATCAATACCGCTGCCGATCTGCTGCTCACCAAAACCGGAACTCCCAGCCCTGTGCTGCACGGCCTGGTGCTGACCTACACAGTCGCCATACAGAACCTGGGCCCCGATCCGGCAACAGACGTCCGGCTGAACGACACATTGCCTGCAATGCTGCTGCAGCCGGAATATTCCCTGGACAGCGGCGTCAGCTGGTCTCCCTGGTCCGGCAGTATCTCGCCGGGCACCCTGGCCGCAGGGCAAACCCTTTCAATCCTCCTGCGCGGAACGGTGAGCCCGGATGCAGAGGGTATTCTGGAGAATACAGCCGCCGTCAC
Source organism: Clostridiales bacterium (assembly GCA_019422005.1). Classification (GTDB taxonomy): domain Bacteria; phylum Bacillota; class Clostridia; order Oscillospirales; family Oscillospiraceae; genus Avoscillospira_A. Next base: position 5,597 of record JAHZEF010000049.1, on the reverse strand, counting down.
CTCTGCCACCCCGGATCCGAATCCGGACAACAACAGCGATACTGCCCTGATTCCAGTGGATGCGGCCGCCGATCTCTCCATTGCCAAATCCGCGCAGCCCGCCATTGCGGCAGCCGGCGAATCCCTGACCTATACCCTCACTGTTTTCAACGCCGGTCCGTCCGCGGCACAGGATGTTTTCGTTGCCGACAGTCTCCCGGCCGTATTGCTGAACGCCGAATTCTCTGTGGATGGAGGGCCGTTTACCCCCTGGTCTTCCCCCTATCCGGCCAAGACACTGCTTCCCAATTCCTCCACAACGCTCGTCATCCGCGGTACGGTTTCCCCCTCTGCGCCGGCAGAACCCCTGCGCAACACCGCTGTAGTTTCCGCCAGCACCCCTGATCCAAATCCGGACAACAACACCGACAGCGTCTCTGTGGATGTGGAGGCCTCTGCCGATCTGTCGGTTGTGAAACTCGGGACAGCTTCCCCCGCAGTTCCGGGGCAGCCATTCCAATATTCCATTACGATCCGCAACGCCGGCCCTTCAGACAGCCAGGGCGTTCTGCTCACCGACGCTGTTCCGCTCCAGCTCCTGAATCCGCAGTTCTCGGCCGACGGCGGACAGAGCTGGGCGCCCTGGAGCACCCCTTACACGCTGGGGACTCTGCCCGCCGGCCAGGAGCAGACGATTCTGATCCGGGGCACCGTGAGCAATGCAGCGGCAGATACTCTACGCAACACTGCGGCGGTATCCTCCAACACCCCCGATCCGGATCTCAGCAACAACGTCGATACAGACCAGACTCCCATTCAGCCCTCTGCCGACCTCTCACTGTCCAAAACCGGCAGTCCGGCGTCAGCCGCGTTGGGCGACCAGCTGGTCTATACGTTGATTCTTGCCAATGCCGGCCCTGCGGATGCAGAAAATGCCGTGCTCACCGATCTGCTTCCCGTGGGGCTGTCCGGTGCAGAGCACTCGGCCGACGGGGGAAACACCTGGGCGCCCTGGAACGGCACGCTGGCCCTTGGCACCTTGCCGGCCGGCCAGGCGCAGACGCATCTGATTCGGGCCATCGTATCTCCTGATGCGGCAGGCTCGCTGGTGAATACGGCCGTTCTCACCAGCGATACCCCCGATCCGGATCCTTCCGACAATACCGATACATGGGAGACGCCCTTGCCGCTCGCTGCGGATCTGTCCGTTGAAAAGACCGGGCCGGCCGGGCCGGTTTCCCCCGGACAGCAGATCGCCTATACCATCCTTGCGGCCAATGCCGGGCCTGACACAGCCCGGAACGTACTGCTCACCGATCTTATGCCTGCAGAGCTGCTGAACCCGGAATTTTCACAGGATGGGGGCGGTTCCTGGTCTCTCTGGAACGGATCCCTTTCACTGGGAGACCTGCCCGGCGGCGCCAGCCTTTCACTGCAGCTGCGGGGTACGCTGTCCGCCTCCGCCCGGGGGGCCCTTTCCAACACCGCCGTGATCTCCAGCCCCACTCCGGATCCCGACCCTTCCAATAACCGCTCCACCAGCAGCCTGCCCGTGGCGGAAGGCACGGATCTGCAGCTCTGCAAATGTGCGCCGGCCTGCGCACATCCCTGCAGCACGCTGGTCTATACTTTGACAATTACAAACCTCGGGCCGGCGCGGGCGCAGCAGGTGACTGTCACCGATCTCCTGCCTCCGGAACTGCTCTGCCCGGTCTTCTCACTGGACTACGGGGAATCCTGGCATATGTGGGCCGGGCAGCTCACCTGGGCGTCTCTGGAACCCGGCCAGTCCTTCTCCTTCCTGATCGCGGGTACGGTGGGGCGCTGTGCCCGCGGCCCCATCATCAATCGCGCTTCGGTGACTTCTCTGACTCCGGAACTGGATCCCTCAAACAATTCCGCACAAGCCTGCACGCAGATTCGATGACGCGCCGCCCCGGGATTTTAATCAAAAAGGGACACCGTATAAAACGGTGTCCCTTTCACACATGTGCAGGTTCAATACAGTCTTCTGTTAAAAGGAGATATCGTCGGCCTCTTCATCATCCATATCAAATTCCAACTCTTCACCGCACTTGGGGCAAATGGTGGACCCTTCCTCGATGGTGGATTCGTCGACCGTGATCACTTCACTGCAGGTCGGGCACTTGACTTCATAGAGCGCTTCGTCTCCGAAGTCATATGCGTCGTCCTCATCGCCGTCCCCGTCCTCATCTTCGAACAGATATTCCTCCATCGCATCCAGCGTTTCTTCAATCTGATCCAGCTCGTCGGAAACAGCCTGGGAATTGTCTTCTATGTCAGAGATGGCATAGGCCACATCCTCCAGCATGTCGACAATCGCGGCAATCATCTTGCCCTCGTCCTTTTCCGTATCAATCTTCAGGCCGTCCATCAGGCCCTTCAAATATGCGGATTTTTCGGAAAGCGTCATGGCACTTTCTCCTTTCCATCTCACGCCTTGGCGCGGCTCAGATACTCGCCGGTGCGGGTATCAATGGTGATCTTGTCACCCTCGTTGATAAACAGCGGAACTTTGATCTCCGCGCCGGTCTCCACAATGGCAGGCTTGGTAACGTTGGTTGCAGTATCACCCTTCACGCCGGGTTCAGTTTTGGTGACCTCCAGATCCACAAAGTTGGGCGCCTCCACGCCGAACACGCTGCCCTTGTAAGACAGAACCGTGCAGCTGTCATTTTCCTTGACAAACCGGAAGCTGTCATCCAGCACTGCCTTGTCAATGGGGATCATGTCGTACGTTTCCATATCCATGAAATAGTAGAGATCGCCGTCGGAGTAGGAATACTCCATTTTCTTTCTCTCAATATATGCAGTGGGATACTTGTCGTTGGGATTGAAGGTGGTTTCCACAACCGCGCCGGTGATCACGTTCTTCATCTTGACGCGCACAAATGCAGCGCCCTTGCCGGGCTTTACATGCTGAAACTCCACAATCTGCATAACCTTGCCGTCCATATCAAAGGTTACGCCGTTTCGAAAATCGCTGACAGAAATCATACTTTTGATTGTCCTCCTATATTTCCCACCGCAGGGCGGTTTTATATAAATCAATACTTACCGATGATACTTATATCATATCCCATATTTATGAAAATTTCAAGTGGATTCCGCACTTTTTTGAACCAATCAAAATCATTTTTTCCGCTTCCGCGCCAGAAAAATGAACGGCTGCTCCAGGCCGTGCCGCAGCCGCAGCCACACATTGTGCAGGCAGATCGGCGTAATCAGAATGGAAGTCAATCCGCCGCAGTTGGCGCCGAGTACGTCCGTATAAATCTGGTCGCCGGCCAGCGCCGTCCGGCGCGGATCCAGCCGATACCGCGCCAGAGCCTCGCGGATTCCCTTCTGAAACGGCTTTCTGGAATGGGTTACACAGGCGAGGCCGTTTTCCTGGCAGAACCGGACGACCCGCGGCTTCCGGCTGTTGGAAACAACGCACAAAAAAATTCCGGAAGACCGCATCTCCTGTACCCAGCTGCGAAACGCAGGCGACGGTACATCCGTTGTATACGGCACAATGGTATTGTCAAAATCCATCAGCAGAGCGGTCACGCCAAGCTCAGACAGCAGCGGCGGCGTAATGTCCGTCAGTCGATTCAGAATTCTGCGCGGCAACAGTGATACAGGCATACGGCAACCAACTCTTTCATAGGATGTACTGCCGTCAGATCCATGCTGTCCGGCAGTGTGCAAATTATACCACGGTACTGGAGGTTTGTAAATTGTCCCTGCCAATCTATTTGGCCTTTTCTCCGGAAGAGGCGGACCGTGCTGCGGCGTCCGGGCAGCATCTTGCCTGTCTGGGATATCAGCTTGCCCCGGATACGCCGGCTCTGCTGGCGCCAGATCCGCTTCCGGCTGAGAACACCTTTCTGATCCTTCAGGACGACGTGCAGCCGCCATATCCCGCAACGCCGGCGCTGGCACGGCTGATTGTGCAATATACCGCCGCTTTTCATACCGGTCTGCTCTGCGACTGCGACCGTCCCGTTCATCCGTTCTGGACTGAGCTCATCCGGCTTCTGGATGCGCAGTGCCGGCAGTTCCAGTTTCCGCTCTGGGTACCGGAAGCATATGCGTCCGCCGCGCCGGAGGCCGGCGTCATCGTTCGTTCCGATCTCACCAAAGGCGATTTTATCCACCATATCAGCCGGGCGGCGGCGGCCTATCCGGGAAGGTGCGTCCTGGAGCTGCGCCCGGTCAGCGCCCGCTTTTCCCCACCCTGCCTCCCCGATTCCGGGGAAGTTCTGACGCCCGGGGAGCGGCAGGCCCAATGCCGGGAGTTCGGCACGCCGGTCTTTTATTCTGACGCGCTCTTTTGCATGTATTGTAATGCGATCCGGCAAAATTCCCTTCAAACGCTGTTGTTTGACACCAGAAGCACCATGCAAAAAAAACTGGAAGCTGCGGAAACAGCAGGATTTCAGGCCGCTGTCGGCCTTCTGCAGGAACTGGCAACCCGCCTGCCTGCCGACGAGGCCGGCGGCCGGTGATCCCATATTCCCAATATCAAAAGCGCCCTGCAGATGCAGGGCGCTTGATCTGTATGGCAAGTACAGTCTGCTGAGGAAAATCAATAAAACTTTCTCTTATTCTTGCGAGCAGCTTCAGACTTCTGCTTCCGCTTCAGGCTGGGGCTCACATAATGCTCTCTCTTCTTGACTTCCGCGATCACGCCGGCCTTGGCACAGCTCCGCTTGAAGCGCTTAAGAGCACTTTCCAGAGATTCATTCTCTTTGACATGAATTTCAGACATTGATTTCCCTCCCTCCGGTGTATCCGGCTATCTCCAGGATACTTTCAGGGCCAGACTACGTGGCTTAAATGATTATAAACATTCAAAGCCGGAATGTCAAGGGCAAATTTTTCCGACGCCCCGCCCGAAAGTTTATTTGATAATCACGTTGACCAGTTTGTTCTGAACCACAATCGTTTTGACAATTCTGCCGCCCAGCTTTTCCAGGTTCCGCCGGACAATCTCCGTTGCATGCGCCAGTTCCGCAGCGGCGTCCTGATCCAGGTCTGCCGGCGCCTGCATGGTGCCGCGGAATTTCCCGTTGATCTGGATGGCCATCTCCACAGTGGCGTCCACCGTCTTGCTCTCGTCATAGGACGGCCATTCCTGCTGGCAGGCCATGGCGCCGGTTTCGGAAGCGAAGCCCTTCAGTTCCCAGAGCTCCTCTGTGATATGGGGCGCAAAGGGGCTGAGCAGCAGCAGCAGATACCGCAAATCGCCTCTGGAGCAGCCGTTGGCACAGAATTCGTTCACCATGGACATCATCGCTGCAATGGCCGTATTCATTTTCAGGCTGTCAATGTCTTCAGAGACCTTTTTGATGGTTTTGTGAATGACGGCTTCATTGGCCGGCGTCACCTCAGCGCTGTCTGCGCAGCTTTCGGCCAGGTTCCAGACGCGGTCCAGGAACCGTTTGGAGCCCTTCACCGCCTCATTGGACCAGGACACCGCTTTCTCAAAATCGCCGATGAACATAATATGAAGCCGCATGGTATCCGCGCCGTACTGATCGACGATGTCGTTGGGATTGACCACGTTGCCGCGGGACTTGGACATCTTCTCGCCGCCCTCGCCCAGGATC
>JAHZEF010000048.1 GCA_019422005.1 Clostridiales bacterium | reverse complement strand
CTGATGTACGGCTGCCGCGGCCCGGTCTGCGATCTGGACGACCGCGAGACGTTTGCCCAGCTGCTGGAGGGCGCGAAGGCGCTGGCGAAAAAATATAAATCATATGTTATCAAGCTCGACCCGGACGTGCCGTCGAGCAACACGGCATTCGCCGCGCTCATGCAGTCGTTCGGCTTCCGGTGCAAGGAGGGCGGGAAGAATTTTGAGGCCATCCAGCCGCGCTATGTCTTCCGTCTGAACGTCGAGGGCAAAACGGAAGATGAGCTTATGGCGTCCTTCCACCAGAAATGGCGCTATAATATTCGCCTGGCTGAGCGCAAGGGCGTAAGCGTGAAGATCTGCGGCAAGGAAATGGTCCCGGCGTTCGCCGATCTCATGCTGACGACCGGCGTGCGCGACGGCTTTGTCACGCGCAAGCCGGAGTATTTCGCGAATATGCTCGACAATCTCGGCGAGCACGCGCGGCTCTACATGGCCTTCGACCCCGAGGGCGCGCCCATCGCGGGCACGCTTGCCATCCACTACGGCGACAAGGTCTGGTATCTCTACGGCGCGTCCAGCAACGAGCACCGCAATCTGATGCCCAACTACCTGCTGCAGTGGCGGATGATCCAATGGGCGGTGGAAACCGGCTGCCGTATCTACGATTTTCGCGGCGTGTCCGGCGATCTCTCGGAGGACAACCCGCTCTACGGCCTCTATAAATTCAAAAAAGGGTTCGGCGGAGAGTTCACGGAATTTGTGGGCGAGATGGATCTGGTGCTGAACAAGGCGGTCTATTTTGCCGTGGAGCATGGCACCAATGTGCTCAAGGAGCTCCGCAAGCGCGCATATCTGCGCAAAAACAGAACGTAGCCCGGCTTCCGCCCGTACCGAGGAGGACACCATGAGAACCTATGTGGTAGAGAAAGAAGCACTGCTCAGCAACATCCGCACGGTCAGGGAGCGGGCCGGCGGCGTGCCCGTCTGGGCGGTCCTCAAGGGAAACGGCTATGGCCTCGGCGTGGTTCCCATGGCGGAGCTCCTGCGGGAGCAGGGCATCCTGCGCTACTGCGTCACCGAGGTGTCGGAGGCCCGGGCCCTGCGGGACGCCGGCTTTGACCAGGAGCCCATCCTGATGCTGCGGCCGACGGTGGACCGGCAGACCCTGGAGGAGCTGTTGGACCTGAACGTCATCTGCACCGTCTCCAGCAGGGACGATGCGGTGGTGCTCAACGGGATTGCCGCCGAGCGGGGCACTGTGGCAGAGGCGCATGTGAAAATTGATACGGGCATGGGCCGGTATGGGTTCCTGCCCAGGGAGATGGACAAGATACTCTCCGTTTACCAGTATATGGACGGCATTGCCGTCTCCGGGATCTATACGCACTTTGCCTGCGCGTTCCTCTCGGAGAAGAAGACCCGGGAGCAGTATGAGCAGTTCCGCTACGTGGTGGATCAGATTGCCGGAAAGGGCTTTGAGACCGGCGAGCCTCACTGCTGCAATTCCGCCGCCTTTTTCCGCTGGCCGGATATGCACATGGGCGGCGTCCGGATCGGGTCGGCCTGGCTGGGCCGCATGAGCGCCCGCGGCAATTTCGGCCTGCGCCGGGTGGGCTACTGCGTCAGCCGCGTGGAGGAGATCCGCTGGCTGCCGCAGGGAGGCTCCACCGGGTACGGAAGCGCCTGGCGGGCAAAGAAGCCCACGCGGCTGGCTGCGGTGCCGGTGGGCTGGTATCATGGATTTGGAGTTGAGTACGGCCGCGACAGCTTCCGGTTCCGCGACTGTTTCCGCGGCGCGCTCTCCTGGGCCAAGGCGTGGCTCGGGCGGAAGAAGCTGTATGTGAAAATCAACGGGCAGCGCTGCCCGGTCCGCGGCCACATCGGCATGCTGCATACCATGTGCGACGTCTCCCGAGTGGAGTGCCACGCCGGGGATCAGGCCGTGCTGGATATCAGCCCCACCATGCAGAAGGGGATGGACGTGGAATTCCGGTAAACGTGCGGAAGACTGCCGGGCCGGAAACGCGCATGACGGAAATCAAGCGGCCGGGAAGCCACAGGGCTTCCCGGCCGCTTTGTTCTGCAGCCCGCTGCAGCGGTGTTGTGCAGGGGCGCGGAAAACTTCCTGCAGGGGCCGGAGGCCTGGCTGCGCCTGTATGCATCCTGTGCCGGCCCGCCGCTTACAGTACCATCATCAGCGTGCCCGCCGTGATCAGGACTGCGCCGACGGCCGACCTGGCGGTGAGACGCTCATGCAGCACGGCGGCGGCCAGGATCAGGGTGATGATGACGCTTAATTTGTCAATCGGGACAACCTTGGATGCCTGGCCGATCTGCAGCGCTTTGTAATAGCAGAGCCAGGAAGCGCCTGTGGCCAGCCCTGATAAAATGAGGAACAGCCAGCTCTTTCTGCTGATATCCGGGATACCGGACTGCACGCCGGTCAGGAAAACCATGCCCCAGGCCATGATGACGACCACAACGGTCCGGATCGCCGTTGCCAGGTTGGAATCGACGCCCTGGATCCCGATCTTGGCCAATATGGATGTGAGCGCCGCAAATACCGCAGAGCCGAGCGCAAAGAAAACCCACATGTTTTTTCTCTCCCTTCACAATTCCGGCAGGCCTGCCGGCCGCGGGCGCCGGGGTTCCGGCGCCCGGGCGGCTGGCGCCTTCAACTCATCATACGGCAATTGCCTGCCCGTTTCCATCAAAATGTGACGGCTTCCGCCGGAACAGCCCGCGGTATCCCCGCGTTCAGACAGAGTATTCCCCAATGGATGCGAATCGAAACAGGCCGGCGGGGAGGTTCGGAAGAAGCCGGCCCGGAAACTGCGGGGAAAAGCTGGGCGGCACGGCAGAATGCCGCGCCGTCCTGCAGGCAGGAGCGGCGGCCCGGGAGCGGGCGGCCTGCCGGGCCCCGGCGTTTTCAATCGGTACCGCGGGGCTGGCTGTCGGCAGTGAAGGCCGTGCTGCCGCCGCCGTCGCTGGAATAGGAGACTGTGTAGTCCGAAAGCGCCCCCGTCCCGGAGTCCCGGACGACACAGGTCACACGGCCGCCGCCGAGATAACGGAGGGTGCCCTGCTGGAATTCCAGCAGGCTGCCTGTTTCCGTTTCTCCGACGCCCAGGGAGTAGAGGTAGGGGCGGCGCTGGTCGTCCGGCAGGCAGAAGCCCAGATGGAAGGAATTTCCGCTCTCCGGATCCTGATAGAGTACGACGCCGATCAGGCCGAAGGCGTTGTCATCGGCGTTGACCGTCTCCCAGAACGTGCTGCCTTCGTGGATGCTGCGGTCGTCGGTGAACGCCTGCCACATCAGATGGTAGCGGTTGTTCCACTCGGAGAGGCAGCTGAGGGACGCGATGCAGCCGTCCCGGCCGAAGGTAATTTCCAGAACGTGGGAAGACTCCGTGAGGATCTGGATCCGACGGAGGCCGTCGCCGCCGAGGCTGAACGAGGCGGAACACGGCATGCCGCTCCGGCCGTAAAGCATGGAGCCGTCCGGGGGGTCGCCGTCGGCGCCCAGGCGCTCCAGAACCGTCTCCAGCGGATCGCCGATGCGCAGGCCCAGGGGCATGCCGTCGCCGGGGGCCCCGTCTGCGGTGAAGCTCACCAGATGCCCCGCCCCGTCGGACCACCGGGCAAAGCCGTAATAGACGCCGTCCTTCCGGAAGGACGGGCTTCCCTCCCAGGGATCGTCATAATACTCGTCCGCGCTTCCCAGAAGCGCCAGAACCTCATCATAGGTCATGCCCAGCGCCGCGCCGTCGGCGGTGACCAGGTCGGCGTCCGAGACGGGGCAGGCCCCTGCTGCCGCCGGGGCCTGGTACACGGAAACCTGGACGGCGGTGCCGCTGCTGTCAAACGTGATCTGCAGCCCGGCAGCCTGCGCCCACGCGGACAGGAACCAGCCGCCGCCGCTGGCCGGGGTCAGGACGGCGGAATTGGTTTGGCCGGACTCGCCGTAGAGCTGCTGCGCGCCCAGGTCCGGATCCGTGTCCGGTACGCCCAGCCGTGTCAGCGCCTGCTCCAGCGTACTGCCCACGCCCACATCCAGCCAGAGGAAGTCTGCACTGCAGTCGGTGGAAAGCCCGGTCAGATGATAGTCTGCACCGTCCGGATCCTGATAGAAGGTGTAGAGGACGCCGTCGTGAAGAAACGCCTGCATGCCCGGCGCGGCGTCCAGCGTTTCGTCCGGCGTGCCGATCAGTTCCAGCACCCGGCCGTATGTCATGCCCAGCGCCACACCGGCCCTGGTTGTCAGATCTGTGTCTGAGAGCCGTTCCGGCCGGGGCCACAGGGTGAGGCTGCGCTCCGGCTGCGCCGGAAGGGAGCAGGTCAGGTACAGTTCAGTCAGACCGTCCAGCGGGACCGTATAGGTTTTTCCGGCTTCCCAGTGCAGGACTTCCTCCAGCGGGTGCAGAAGCGTGGGGCTGCCGTCGCTGCCGGCGGCTCCGCCGGCCAGGGATATGCGCCAATCGTCCGGCGCGGGATAGCCTGCGGGTACGGTGAAGGAAACCGCGCCGTCCGCGTATGCGACGCTGCCTGCCAGTGCGTCGAGAGCGTCTTCGGCCGTCAGTGCGGGCGGTTCCGGATCCGCAGGCGCTTCCGGGGAGGGCTTGGCGCCGGAAAAGGCACAGCCTGCCGCCAGCAGGGCGATGAGCGCCGCCAAGAGGATGGCCCATTTCCGCGGCTTTGCCCACCGGGCAATGGCGCGGATCCGCCGCTTCAGCTGCCGCCTGCCGCCGGACAGCGTGGTTACCGTACAGAAGGACGTCACCGGCCGGAAGCTTCCTGCCAGCCGGAGCAGCGTCCGTCCGTAGTCGGCGCGCCGCTCCGGGCCCAGCTGCCGGATGACCGCCGCGTCGCAGCACAGCTCGCAGTCGCGGCGGCTTGCCGCCGCTGCGGCCCAGACCAGGGGGTTGAACCACCAGATTACCAGGCATACCGTTCGGAGGAACGCCCAGATGTGATCGCCGTGCCGCAGATGCGTCCGCTCATGGAGCAGCACGTGGGAGCGGGCGGCCTCGTCGGCTGCTGCGGCTTCGGTCAGGTAGACGGCGGGACGAAGCAGGCCGAACAGGCAGGGCGACGGTACGCGGGCCAGATAGACCCGCAGCCGGCCTTCGCATTCCAGCGGCCTGCGGGTGCGCCGTACATCCCTCCAGAAGAACAGATTGCAGAGGGCGAACCAGATCGCTGCGGCCGCCATGCCCAGCTTCCAGAGCAGGGGGAGGAGGCCGGGCAGAGCGGCCTTTGCCGCGTAGCGCGTAACGGTGCCGTCGGCGTTGGGCACGGCGTAGCCCATGGAATTGGCGTCCGATACGGCGCCGGTGCCGGGGCTGACGCGGACGCCCAGTTCCTCCGGCGTGCCGTGGGCGATGGGGACGGTGTACACAACGCCCTGGGATGCCTCTGCCCGGGTCAGATTGGCCGGAGACACGGCGCTCTGACCGATGCTGACCGGAATCAGAAGCCGCGCCAGCACCAGCAGCCACAGGCCGTACCGCAGGCCCGCGCCCATGCTCCGGCCGAACAGCGCCCGGATCAGGAAGACTGCCAGGATCAGTGCGGAACTGGTCAGAAACAGTTCAAGCATCATGGCACGGTTCCTCCGCCTGCTGCAGGATGGCGTGCAGCTCCTCCAGCTCTGCCCGGCTCAGACAGTGGTCTTCCACCAGCGCGCTCATCATCAGCCCCAGGGAGCCGCCGTAGACCTTTTTTAAAAAATTTCGGGTCTCCCGCAGCGCCACGGCCTGCCGTTCCGCCGCCGGGTAATAACGCTTGGCGCGGCCGCCCTCTTCGTAATGGACAGCGCCCTTTTCCTCCATGCGGGAGAGCATTTTGATGACTGTGTGCTTGCTCCATCCGGTATCGGATGCCAGGGCGCGGACCAGTTCTGTGATGGTCTGGGGCGCGCGGTCCCAAAGCAGGTTCATCAGCTTCCATTCCCCGTCGGACAGATGGATTTTTCCCTCCATCGGCGGTTCCTCCTTTTCATGTGATAGTCAAGTGTCTACCATAAGCGTACCACAAAGGTAGACGCTTGTCAACCTGAATGCTGCAAAAAGAAGGCCGGACGCTGGCGGCGTCCGGCAGATCAGGCTTTTTTTTCGGCGGCTTCCATCCGGCTCAGCGTTTCCCGGAACGCCCGGTAAAACGCCGGCGCTGTGGAGGCGGGGCGGCCCTGGGTTTCATACCAGGCGCAGGGCTCCAGTTCCAGCTCTCCGAATTTGGCGGCGAACTCGGCGCCCAGCCCCATGGCCTCGGCATAGGGCAGCATCTCATAGAAATACTGGCTGTCGTCCCGCAGCTGCAGAATCAGCTGATGCTGGCTCACATGCTGCAGGTAGCGGCGGAAGCCCAGGGTCTGGGCCAGGCTGTCCCGTCCGCCGGGGCTGCGCCGTCCGCCGCGGAGGGTGGCGGCGGCGGCGAAAACCTGCAGCAGCAGGGAGAGGGCCATGGGAAGCAGGCCGCCCCAGATGCGGGCCATGGTCAGCAGGGCGACCAGCGCGGCGGCGCAGAGCAGCGCTGGCCGGAAGCGGCGGCGGGCGGCACAGACCACGCCGCGCTGAACGGCCAGGCCGCAGGCGGCGCCTGCCAGCCCCAGCAGCGCCAGCAGGACGCCGCGGAGCCTTCCCACGGGAAGGCCGGCCGAGGCGGCGCCGAGCAGCGCGGCGCCGGAGGCCAGCATGGCGGTCAGATGCAGCAGCGCCGGGGAACCGCTGGTCCGGGAGAACAGCCGGCGCGTCCACCAGCGCTCCATGGCGGCGGCATACCGTCCGGACAGCCGCCCGAAGCGCAGGCTCTCGCCGTCGCACCAGGGGTCTTTTTCAAAGAGTTTGGCGAATACGGCGCGCTCCTGGCTGCGCCGCTCCGTCCCCATGGGCATGGACTGGCGCAGGACAATCCGGTTTTTGGCGTTGATGTGGACGGCCAGATATCCCATGCCCGCCCACTGGATGACCTGCAGCGGCAGGCTGGGGGAGGCGCAGCTGACCAGCATGGGGAGGTCGCCGGCTCCGGCGCCGTCCGGGGGCAGGGGCCTGAGCCGGACGGGCACGCGGGGATTGCGGAGCGTCCGGTACCAGTAGAGGACGGCCAGGAGCGAAAGCAGCGTCACCAGGATCAGCGTCACCAGCGCGGAAATGCCGTTGGCGCTCTGAAGGTCCACATAGGCCGGCGGCAGCGCCAGCGTCACGCTCAGGCTGTCGTGATCCCGCAGAGGCTCTGTGAAGGCGCCGGAAAAGGAGACGCCGTCGCACTGCAGATCCAGATAGTCCTCCACCACGTCGCCGTAGTAGCCACCGGTATAGGACGGCGAACCGGTGAAGGCGGCGGGCATGGCCACGGAAAAAGCGGCCTCGGTGATGGGCCACTGCCAGCCCGGCGCAATCAGGTCCAGGGAGAGGGTCTGGCCGGCTTCCTGCTCGGAGACGACGCGGGACAGCGTATAGGTGATGACAAAGGTCCTGCTGCCGGAGATGCCGGCCTCAGAGGATACGCGCAGCGCGGCCCCGTCATCCGTTTTGACCCGCCTGGCGTCCAGGCCGGCGATGGAAGCGTCGGTCCCGGCGCCGATGGGGAATTCCAGCTCCGTCACCGGAGACGGGATGGTCAGATCCACCGTGACCGTCATCACGGCTCTGCCGTTGGCATCCACGGCGCAGTCCGCCTCATAGCGGTCGACAACCGTTTCCCCGGCAGCGGCGGCGCGCAGCGCCAGCGGCACCAGGCACAGCAGAACACAGAGCAGCCCTGCAGCCAAACGTCTCATCCCCGCGTCCTCCTTCGACAAATTTCTGTCTTTAACAATAGCATAATTCTGCCCAAAAGGCAATGCGCAAGGAGGAACCGTCCGCCGAACCCGTCCGCCGCGGGCCCCGGTTTCCCGGAAATGGCCGATGCAGGCGGCGATTGCTCCGCAGACTGGCAAAAACTCTCCAAAACGTGGAAAAAACACCAGATTTCACTTGCCAGAAGGGCGATTTGGGAGTATAATACGAAACCGAATTACTGCCGAACAGGCAGCCGTATGCAGAGAGGAGCTTTGCCATGTCTCAAGTGATCGCAGCCGTATCCACCGGCTGGCAGGTTTCAGCCATCGGAATCCTGCGCCTGTCCGGCGACGGGGCCGCGGCAGTGGCGGACCGGGTGTTCACCGCTGCCGGCGGCAGGCCGCTGGCGGATACGCCGTCCCACCGGATGGTGCTGGGGCATCTGCGGGATGTGCAGGGCCGCGTGCTGGATCAGGTTCTGGCCGTCGTGGCCCGCGGCCCGGCGTCCTATACCGGCGAGGATACGGTGGAGCTGCAGTGCCATGGCTCGCCGGCCGTCCTGGCGGCCGGGCTGGAAGCGCTGTTTGCGGCGGGGGCGCGCCAGGCGGGCCCGGGCGAATTCACCCGGCGTGCATTTTTGAACGGCCGGCTCGACCTGAGCCAGGCGGAAGCCGTGATCGACCTGATCGAGGCGGAGACTGCCGATGCGGCGGCCAATGCGGCCGGGCAGCTGGGCGGGGCCATCTCCAGGAAGATTGCGCCGGTCTATGACGGGCTGGCCGGCGTCTGCGCCCACTTTCATGCGGTGCTGGACTATCCGGACGAGGAGATTGCGGAGTTCCGGCTGGAGCAGCTGCGGGCCGTGCTGTGCGGCGCGCTGGACAGCCTGGCAGGACTGCGGGCCACGTTTGACCGCGGCCGCCTGCTGCAGGGCGGATTGGGAGCCGTGATTCTGGGAAAGCCCAACGCGGGCAAGTCCAGCCTGCTCAACGCGCTGGCCGGATATGACCGCGTCATTGTCACGGATGTGGCCGGGACGACCCGGGACGCCGTGACGGAAACGCTGCGCCTCGGGGGGCTGAAGCTGCGCCTGACCGACACGGCGGGCATTCGGGAAACGGCGGACCGGATTGAGGCCATGGGCGTGGAAAAGGCGCGGGAGGCGGCGGCCGGCGCAGAGCTGGCAATCTGCGTTTTTGACGGCAGCCGCCCGCTGGACGATGAGGACCGGGCGGTGATTGCCGCGGCAGAGACGGCGGAGCGCGCCGTTGCCGTGCTCAACAAGCAGGACCTGCCCCAGGCGGTCGCGCCCGCGGACCTGCCCTTCGAACTGGTGGTGCCGCTGTGCGCCAGGACCGGGGAAGGGCTGGAGCGCCTGGAGCAGGCGGTGGAAATGCTGTTCCCGGCGGACCTTCCGTGCGACGGCGGCATTCTGACCAATGCGCGCCAGGCGGCGGCGGTGGACCGGGCCGGCACGGCGCTGTCGGCCGCGCTGGACGCTCTGGCGCTGCACATGACGCCGGACGCGGTGCTGGTGGACGTGGAGGACGCGCTGGAAGCGCTGGGCGAGATCACCGGCAAGTGCATGCGGGAGGAAATCACCAATCAGATTTTTTCCCGGTTCTGCGTGGGAAAGTGACGGAGCCGCCGCGGGGAAGGCGCGGCGGCCGGGCGATCCTGGCAAGACATCTGAGATGGAGGTACCGTTTTCATGGCAATTTCCAGAACGAAAGTGGCGATCATCGGCGCGGGCAAGGTGGGGGCTACACTGGCCTACCATCTGGCAGTGGGGCATATCTGTGATGATCTGGTTCTGGTGGATATTGATCCGCAGAAGGCCTGGGCCGAGGCCACGGACCTGCAGCATTCCCTGGGCTTTTCCGGCCGCAAGATGCGGATCCGGGACGGGTCATATTACGATTGTGCCGATGCGGATCTCTGCGTGCTTTCCGTGGGCGCGCAGTTTGCACCCAATACGCCGCGGCTGGACCGGATGGATCACGCCGCCACCATGCTCGGCCGGATTGTGCCGTCCGTGATGGCGACGGGCTTCGACGGCATATTCCTGGTGGTCACCAATCCGGTGGATCTGATGACCTGGCTGGTTCAGCAGCTGTCCGGCCTGCCGGATACCCGGGTGATCGGCACCGGGACCGCGCTGGACACGGCGCGCCTGCGCTTCTATCTGGCCGACGCCCTGGATGTGGATCCGCGCTCGGTGACGGCCTGCGTCCTGGGGGAGCATGGCGAGGAACAGATGATCCCCTGGAGCCAGGTTGCCGTGGCGGGAAAGCCGCTGGCGGCCATCCTGCAGGATGATCCGGAGCGGCTGCCCGGCTTTGACGGGGAAGCCATCTGCAATACCATCGCGGAGATCACGTATAATCTGGCGTCGGTGAAGGGCGCCACCACCTTCGGGATTGCCTCCATCACTGCGGAGATCATCAAGGCGATCCTGCAGGACGACAACAGGATCCTGCCCGTTTCCGCCATGCTGCATGGGGAGTACGGGGAGGAGGACGTCTACATGGGGGTTCCCGCGGTCCTGGGTGCCGCCGGCGTGAAAGAACTGGTGGAATACCACCTGAACGACGCGGAACGCGCCCGGTTTGCCCGGTCGGCGCAGGCGCTGCGGCAGTATATGACCAGTATTTCCTGAGAGGTGGATGTTCGATGATCTATCTGGATAATTCCGCCACCACAAAGCCCTGCGCAGAGGCGGTGGAGGCGGTTGCCGAACTGATGACCCGGTGTTGGGGCAACCCATCCTCGGTGCATGCCATGGGGATGGAGGCCGAACGGCGGCTCAGCCTGGCACGGCAGCAGACCGCCGCCGCCCTGGGGGCGGAGCCGGAGCGGGTTTTCTTCACCTCCGGCGGCACGGAGGCCGACAACTGGGCCGTCTTCGGCACGGCGCAGCGGCTGGGAAAACGCGGGCGCCATATTGTCTCCACCGCCGTGGAGCACCATGCGGTGCTCCACCCGCTGCAGCGCCTGGAAAGCCAGGGGTTTGAGGTCACGTATCTCCGGCCGGATGAGGGCGGCTGGGTCTCGCCCGAGGCGCTGCAGGCGGCGCTGCGGCCCGATACCATCCTGGTGTCCGTCATGATGGTCAACAACGAATCCGGCGCGGTTATGCCCATCGGCCGGATGATCCGGGCGACCCGCCGCCTGAGCCCCAATGCGCTGTTTCATACCGATGCGGTCCAGGGGCTGGGCAAGGTCCCGTTCCGTGCGAAATCCCTGGGGGCGGATCTGATTACCGTTTCCGGCCACAAGGTTCACGGGCCCAAGGGCGTGGGGGCGCTGTATGTCCGGCCGGGGCAGCCGCTGCCGCCGCTGCTGCTGGGCGGGGGGCAGGAGCGGGGGTTCCGCTCCGGAACGGAGGGGCTGCCCATGATCTGCGGCTTCGGCGCGGCCTGCGCCGTGCTGGCGGCCGGCCTGCGGGAGGATATCCGGCATATGGAGCGGCTGCGGGATCTGTGCCGGGAAACGCTTTCCCGGCTTCCCGGCGTGGTGCTGTTCGGCAGATGCGACGCGCCCCACATCGTGGGCGTCAGCGTGCCGGGCCGGCGTTCCCAGGAGCTGATCAACCGGCTCCAGGACCGGGGGATTTATGTGTCCGCCGGCTCCGCCTGCTCCAGGGGGCACCGCAGCCATGTGCTGGAGGCCATGGGGCTGCCGGGGCCTGTCGTGGACGGCGCGATCCGGGTCAGCTTCTGCCCCGGCAATACCGAAGACGACGTGCTGCAGCTGGCCGCCGCCCTGCGGGAGGATTTCTGCACGCCGGGATCCGGCGGCTGAACGCCGCGGGGCGGCGGAACCGGGCGCTTTTCCGGCCCGCGGCCGCCGCTCTGCGCCATAATACGATTGGAGCACCAGATGGGGAAGGGGAAGCTGCGCGGTGGAGAACGGCAAGGGGCAAGTCAAACGAAACGATTACGGCGTTTTGTGCACGGAACTGTATGAATACCTGCATGCAGAGGCTCCCCGGGAGGAGCTGGAGTTTGATCTGTCCTATGCCCGGAAGGGACAGCCGATTCTGGAACCCCTGTGCGGGAGCGGCAGATTTCTCGTGCCGTTTCTGGAAAGAGGCTTTGCAGTCCAGGGGCTCGACAATTCTCCGTCCATGCTGAAAAAGCTGCTGGAGAAGGCGCCGGATGCTTCCGTGGTGCAAAGCGGCCAGGAAGAGTACCGGACGGAGGAGCGGTTTGACTATATTTTCATCCCATCCGGTTCCGTATCCCTGTTTACGGACCTGCGGCAGTGCAGGGCCGCCCTGTCCAGGATCAGGGGCCTTTTGAGAGACGGCGGCAGATTTGTCTTTGCCGTTGATACCACAGCCAGCCGCTGCCCGGACAGGGAGGGCTGCGGCACGGACGCCGCGGCGGATCTGGGTGATGGGCGCCGGCTGGTGCTCAGATCCAGAAGATACTATGATGCGGCGACGCAGACCCAGTTTTGCCCGTCGCGTTACGAGGTTTACCGGGACGGCGTCCTGCTGCAGCGGGAAGCGATGGATTTTCAGACACATTTATACCGGCGGGGAGAAATGGAAGCGATTTTGCAGGAGATCGGGTTTTCCCGGATCCGGGCCTATGCGTCCTTTCAAAAAGATCCGGCTGTGGATACCTGCCCCGAATTTTTGTATGAGTGCGGCGTGTGACCGCAGTGCGGCCGGCCAATCCCGCGCGGAAAACGCCCTGCGCCGGGGCTGCGGACGAACACTGTGCGGGCTGCGCCGCACCGGCGCATGAAAAGGCGGATCGCCGCCGGACAACCAGGAACCGCTGCGGCGCCCGACGTGCTGCAGCGGTTCTTTTGCTTTTGCCGGGCCGGGGACGGGCCTGGCGAAAAAATGCAATTTGCACGCCCCGGCTGAAGGCCGGCCTGCCTGAAAGCGGTGTTGCGGTGCGCTGCCTGGCCGGGATGGGCTACGGCTTCACAGGCTTGCGCAGAACCGCCGCCCGCCGGATTGCCAGGGGATCACGGGACGACGGCGGACGCCATGAAAAAAGCCGCCGCAGAATGCAAATTCTGCGGCGGCTTTGGCCTGCCTGGGCACCGGCGTCCGTCCGAAAAAGGCGCCGTTCCACGGGGACGGTTTTCCGGCGGCGCGGACAGGGGCCGGCCGGCGGCGCGCTACAGGGCCTCCAGCTCCTGCAACCAGAGATCGGCGCAGGCGTCGGAGGGCATGCGCCAGTCGCCGCGGGGGGACAGGGAGACGGAACCGATTTTGGGGCCGTCGGGCAGGCAGCTGCGCTTGAACTGCTGCTGGAAAAAGCGGCGGTAAAAGATCCGCAGCCAGTGGAGGATGGTTTCGCCGCTGTACTCGTCCCGCCAGGCGTACCGGGCCAGCCGGTAAACCTTCGCAGGGGGGAAGCCGAAGCGGAGGATCTGATAGAGAAAAAAGTCGTGCAGTTCATAAGGGCCCACCAGATCCTCTGTTTTCTGCGCGATTTCACCATCCCTGGGCGGCAGCAGTTCCGGGGAAACCGGTGTGTCCAGAATGTCCAGCAGCACGGCCTGCAGCGCCGGGGCGGCGTGCTCCGCCGCATGGCGGACGATATGCCGCACCAGGGTTTTGGGGACGGAGGCGTTGACGCCGTACATGCTCATGTGGTCGCCGTTGTAGGTGGCCCAGCCCAGGGCCAGCTCGCTCAGGTCGCCGGTGCCGATCACCATGCCGCCCATCCGGTTGGCCAGATCCATCAGCACCTGCGTCCGCTCCCGGGCCTGCGCGTTTTCGTAGGTGACGGAACGGTCGCCGCCGGGCAGGCCGATGTCCTGGAAATGCTGCTCCACCGCCGCGGCGATGGGTACGGTCAGAAAGCTGACGCCCAGAAGCTCCGCCATGCTTGTGGCGTTGTCCCGGGTGCGGCTGGTGGTGCCGAAGCAGGGCATGGTCACGGCCAGAATGTCCTTCCGGTCCCGTTCCAGCGCGTCCATGGCCCGGACGGCGACCAGCAGCGCCAGCGTCGAATCCAGTCCGCCGGACAGGCCCACCACGCAGGCCCTGCAGCGGGTGTGGCGGATACGCTGCTTCAGGCCGGCGGCCTGCAGATTCAGGATGTCCTCGCAGCGGCAGCTGCGGGCGGTTTCGTCGGAGGGTACAAACGGCATGGGATCCACGAAGCGGGTCAGGCCGGTCTCCTCCTGCGGCAGCGAAAAGGAGCCGCAGACCTCGCCGCCGCTGCCGGCCGTGAACGTGTTGGAGCGGCGGCGCTCATACGACAGCCGATGGACGTCGAGCTCCGTCACGGCCATGCCCGGCGCCGGATCCCGCCGTTCCGCCAGGACCGCGCCGTCTTCGCAGAGGATATGATGGCCGGAGAACACCAGGTCGGTGGTGGACTCCCCGTCGCCGCAGGAACTGTAGAGATAGCCGCAGTTCAGGCGCGCCGACTGGTTTTTGACCAGTTCCCGGCGATAGGCGTCTTTTCCCACCACCTCGTTGGAGGCCGACAGGTTTGCGATGACGGTGGCGCCGGCCATGGCCTGGCCCACCGACGGCGGGTTGGGCGCCCAGAGGTCCTCGCAGATTTCGCAGCCTACGGTCAGCTCCGGCAGGGTCTCGCACCGGAACAGCTGATTGGGGCCGAACGGCGTCGGCTCGCCCAGCAGCTCAATCGTCCGCCGGCCCTCCGGGGCGGGAGCAAACCAGCGGGCCTCGTAGAATTCCGCGTAATTGGGCAGATGTGTTTTGGGGATCACGCCCAGGACAGTTCCGTTGAACAGGGCGGCGGCGCAGTTGTACAGCTTGCCGTCCACAGCCAGCGGCAGGCCGGCGAAGACCAGCATCGGCAGGCCGCGCGTGGCGTTGCGGACCGTCCGCAGGGCTTCCAGCGCGCCGTCCAGCAGCGTCTTCTGCAGGAAGAGGTCGCCGCAGGTATAGCCGGTCAGGCCCAGCTCCGGCAGGACCAGGATCCGGACCGACTGCCCGGCCGCGGCCCGGATGGCCTTGACGGTCTCTTCGGCGTGGAAGGCGCAGTCGGCCACCCGGACGGGGGTCGACGCCGCGGCGCATTTGACAAATCCATGGTTCATAGTATCGTCACCTCAAGCGGTAGTTTCGGATCGCCGGCCTCACCGCTTCAGCATCCGGATATCCGTTCCGGCGAAGAGAAGCAGCTCATAGCCGCCCAGAAGCCGGGAGGCGATCTGGGGCGTGTAGCGCCGCCGGATTTCGTCGGCGGTCAGATTGGTGGAGATGATGGCCGGCCGGCCGGAGAGCATCCGGCCGTTGACCAGGGTATACAGGGCGGACAGCGTGAACTGGGTGGTCATTTCCGTGCCCAGGTCGTCCAGGATCAGAAGGTCGCAGTCCAGGTACTTTTCCGTCAGATGTACGCCGTCCCCGAATTTTTCCGCCTCAAAATCTGAGAAGATTTTGCCGGC
>JAHZEF010000047.1 GCA_019422005.1 Clostridiales bacterium | reverse complement strand
GGTGCTGGGGGCGGTGATCAATATTCTCCGTTCCGTTCCATTCCTGCTTCTGATTGTCGTGCTGATCCCGCTGACCCGCGCCATTGCCGGCTCCATCATCGGGCCGACGGCCATGATTGTCTCCCTGGTGGCAGCGGCCGCGCCATATATCGCCCGCATGGTCGAAAGTTCGGCCAAGGAGGTGGACCGCGGCGTGGTGGAGGCGTCCATCTCCATGGGCGCGTCGCCGTGGCAGGTCGTCTGGAAGGTGATTGTGCCGGAGGCGCTGCCGTCCCTCTTGACCGGCGCGACCATTGTGACCACGACGGTGCTGGGCTATTCCGCCATGGCCGGGATTCTGGGCGCCGGAGGGCTGGGCGCCATTGCCATCAACTATGGATACTACCGCAGCCGGCGGGATCTCATGTGGTTTGCCCTGATCATCACCATCCTGGTGGTGCAGCTGATCCAGGAACTGGGCAACTGGATTGCCCGAAAGTGCGACAAGCGGATCCGCTGACCGCTTGCCGCCCCATGTCCCTGCGGCAAGGAACGTATCGCGTATTTTAGAAAAGGAGAGGAATTGAATGAAAAAGTATCTTGCAATCCTGCTGGTCCTGCTGCTGACGCTGAGCGCGCTGACGGCCTGCGGCAAGCAGAACGACACCCGGGAGCCGGACGCGGCCGCCGGCGGCGCCGGATCCGGCGAAAGCGGAGGCGATCTGACGAAACTGGTTGTCGGCGCCAGCCCCACGCCCCATGCGGAGATCCTGTCCCAGGTCAGGGAGGCCCTGGCGGAAGCCGGCTATGAGCTGGAAATCCGGGAGTTTACAGACTATGTGATGCCCAACACCGCGCTGGAAGAGGGGGACCTGGACGCCAACTATTTCCAGCACAAGCCCTACATGGATGAATTCAATACCGGCAACGGCACCCACCTGGTCAGCGCCGGCGCGGTTCACTATGAGCCTATGGGGATTTTTGCCGGAAAAACCGACGCGCTGGAGGCCATTCCGGACGGCGGTTCCGTGGCGGTGCCCAACGATCCGACCAACGAGGCCCGGGCGCTGCTGCTGCTGGAGGCCAACGGCATTCTGAAGCTGAAGGAGGGCGTCGGCCTGAACGCCACCAAGCTGGATATTGCCGAGAATCCCAAAAACCTGGAGATTCAGGAAGTGGAAGCGGCGCAGCTGTGCAATATGCTGCCAGATGTGGATGTGGCCGTCATCAACGGGAACTATGCCATTCAGGGCGGCCTGAAGGTTTCCGACGCCCTGGCCGCTGAGACGGCGGATTCCGAGGCCGCGCAGACCTTTGCCAATATTGTGGCGGTCAGGGAGGGGAACGAGGAAGACCCCGGGATTCAGGCGCTGATTCAGGCGCTGCAGTCCGAAACGGTGAAAACCTATATTGATGAAACCTATGAAGGGGCCGTCGTCGCGATTTTTTAAGCGGGCGGCTGCGGGACAGGGCGCCGCTGCAGTGCAGCGGCGCCCTGCCTGCCGTATCCCGTGCGGCGGGGGGAATGGCAGGGTTCGGTTCCGGGCACCCTATCTGCGAAAGGAGGCGATCAGCTTGTCAGTGAAAACTTTTACCAGCGAGACGTTCGACCGGAACGTACTGGGCGGCGGAACGGTATTGGTGGACTTCTGGGCCGACTGGTGCGGGCCGTGCCGGATGCTTTCGCCGGTGGTGGACGAGGTGGCCGAAGAGGCGGCCGGCGTCACGGTCGGCAAGGTGAACATCGACGAGCAGCCGGAGCTGGCATCCCGCTACAGCGTCATGACCATCCCGACGCTGATTCTGTTCCGCGGCGGACAGGAAGCGGGACGCTCTGTCGGCGTGGTGCCCAAGCAGAAAATTCTGGATATGCTTTCGTAGCGGAAAGCGGCAGCGCGAAGCCCGGCGGCAGATACCGCCGGGCTTTGCGCTGCCGGGGAGCCTCCGGATGCGCGGGACGGGAATCAAACCGGGATGACAGAAACGGGGAAATGTGATAAACTGATTCTGTCCGCTGCGGCGGAAACTGAATTCCATGGATTTGGATGTTTTATGAGGTGACGAAGGCATGCATGCGTTTCTGCACAAAGTTCAATATTATGAGACGGATCAGATGCGGGTGGTGCACCATTCCAATTATATTCGCTGGATGGAAGAGGCGAGGATTGCGTATCTGGACAGCATCGGCGTCAGCTATGCGGAGATGGAGCAGCGCGGGATCATCAGCCCGGTGCTGTCGGTGGATTGCCGCTATCGCTCCATGACGCGCTTCGGGGAGACCGTCCGGATTGAAACGGTTTTGGCAGAGGTGGGGCCGGTCAAATACCGCCTGCGCTATCGCGTGCTTGACGCGGCGTCAGGCGTCCTGCGCGCCGAGGGGGAAAGCAGCCATTGCTTTGTGGATCCGCAGGACCGGGTCATTTCCCTCAAGCGGGCGGACCGGGCGCTGTTTGACCGGATGCAGGCGGCTGCAGAGCATCGTCCGGATATGGGGAAAGAAAAGACGCTGCCGGCGTGAACCATACTGATGAATTTGCGCTGCCGGCGGGGCAGGCCCCGGACGGGCCATCCGCGGCAGCACGCCTTTTGGCGGCGCTCCGGAACGGCCGCAGCGTTTTTTGGGAGCCCCTGCAACCGAAGCGGAGTTTTTCCGTGTAAAATGGTGAAGGATGGAAGGAGGGACGTTTGTGGAAGATACGGCGATCATCGATCTGTACTGGGCGCGGGACGAGGCCGCCCTGCGGGAGAGCAATTTGAAATACGGCGCGTTCTGCCAGGCCATTGCGCTGAACATCCTCTCGGTTCGGGAGGATGCGGAGGAATGCGTCAACGATACCTGGATGCGGGCCTGGAACGCAATCCCGCCTGCGAGGCCCTCGCCCCTGCGGGCCTTTCTGGGCCGCATTACCCGGAACGTATCCCTGGACCGCTTTCGGGCGGCCCGCGCGCAGAAGCGCGGCGGCGGCATGGAGCGCCTGCTGGAAGAGCTGAACCAGTGTGTGCCGGCGGCCGGCGGCGTGGAGGGGGAGTTTGACGCGCGGCAGACTGCCGCCGTCATCTCGCGCTTTCTGGAAGCGCAGCCGGCCCTGCAGCGTCAGGTGTTTTTGCGGCGCTACTGGTTCGGAGACAGCATTTCAGAGATTGCGCGCCGGTTCGCGCTCCATGAGGGGACCGTAAAGTCCGGGCTTTTCCGCACGCGGGAGAGGCTGCGCAGGGTGCTGGAGCAGGAAGGGGTGGCGCTGTGAAGCGGGAGCACTTGTTTGAGGCCATCGGCCTGGTGGACGACCGCCTGGTGGAAGAGGCCGCGGACGCCCGGCGCACGGCCGTCCCCTGGAAAAAATGGCTGGTGACGGCGGCCTGCCTGGCGGCGGTGATCGGGCTGGGCTCGATCAGCGCGGGAACGCTTCTGCGCGGCTGCGGGGCGTCCGGCTCCGATTCCGCCGGCGAAGCGCTTGACAGCGCCGCGCCGGAAAGCGCGGAGAACGGTACGGCCGGCGCGCCGGCCGAAGTGCCGGAATCGGCGGCGGACGGGACGCCCGGGGGAGGCGGAGCCGGCAGCGTGTTCGACCGCTGCGCCGGCCCGGTACTGCCTCTGACGGCGTCGGGAGGCGATACGCTTCGGATACGCCGGGATACGGTGTTCCGGGTGGCCGATGACGCGGCGTCTGCCGCTGTGACCGACCGGTACGAGGTGGAGAATCCCACGGAACAGGATCAGGCTGTGACCTTCTACTATCCGCTGGCGGCGGACTGGAACGGCCTGGAGGAGGCCGCGCTGCAGCTTTCGGTGGACGGCGCGCCGGTTTCCTTCCGGATGTTCGGCGGCCTGCCTCTGGACGGGACAGGCCGGGCCGGCGGCTGGGCGGACTGGGAAGAAGCGCTGGCCGGCGGCGCCGATCTGGAGGCCGCGCTGCGGGAAACTGCCCTGGATCAGCAGGTTACGGTCTGGAGCGTGACGGATCTCTCCTATGACCGCGGCACGGCCGGGAGCGGAGCCAGCCTGGCCGTCTGGTTTGAACAGCCGGAGGGTACGGCCGTTTTGACCTACGGGATGAACGGGATGGGGACGGACGGCGCGCTGACGGCATATGACTTTTTTGTGGCGTCGCCGCAGCAGGCGGCGCGGCACGACCTGATTTTCCTGGGCAGCGCGCCCGAAGCGTATACGGTGCAGGGCTATGCCGACGGCGGCCTGGAGAACCGGCAGGACGATATCACCGGGACTGTCCGGGCGGCGACTATGACGCTGGGGGAATACCTCCGCAGCGTCACAGAGGACGAACTGGAGTATGAAACGGCGGCGGCCCTGCTGGAGCAGGCTGTGCTGGAGGCGGATGCCGGACAGCGGGACGGCGGCATTATGCTGGAGCACCTGCTGTCGGAAAACCGGGCTGCGCAGCGGGTTTTCTATGCCGCTGTCCGGATTATGCTCCCTGCGGGCGAACGGGTGGAGCTGGCCGCGTCCTTCCGGAAAGACGCCAGCCTCAACTTTTATACCGGCCCCGACAGCCGGACGGATCTGTACGGCTTTGACCTGGCGACCGCCCTGGGGAGCGGCCTGACGTTTGAAGCGCAGACGGCGGCCCTGATTCTGCCGGAACGGGATCTGACGGTGGAGGAAGACAGCTTTGGATTCCCGGACGGCGGGCCGGTGACGCTGGATCCGGCTGAACCGTATTATCACCTGGAGCTGCGCCGGGGCTCCGGGGAGGATGAAGGGCCGGGCCGCTGAACCGGAACGGGGATCTGCACTGCGCGGAAGCGTTCCATGCGCCGGACCGGCTTGTGTCCGGCGCATGGTTTATGGTATACTAAGCGCTGAGATTCCGAAACGCCGAGGCGGTGCGGATCCTGTGATATCATAAAGGGACCAGAGAAGGGAGAAATCCGGATGAGGCTTTTGATTTGCAACGTGGGCAGCACCTCGCTGAAATATCAGCTGTTTGACATGTCCGAAGGGGAGCGGGTTCTGGCGTCCGGCGGTGCGGAACGTGTCGGCACGGAAAAGGGCGAGTTTTACTGGAGCAACCAGCTGACCGGCGCCGGAGGGCGGGAACCCGGTGCGTTTCCCAGCCACCGGGAGGCGATCAGCCGGATGCTGGACGCGCTGCAGGACGGTGTTCTGGAGACGCTGGAGGAGCTGGGCTGTGTCGGCTTCAAAGTGGTGCACGCCAAAGGCATATCCGGGGTGCAGTATCTGACGGAAGATGTCCTGGAGGCCATGGCTGCGTTCAATACGGTGGCGCCGGCCCATAATCCGCCCTATATTGCTGCGATCCGGCAGTTCCGGGAACTGCTGCCTGACACGCCTCTGATCGGCGCCTTTGAAACGGCGTTTCATCAGACGATGCCGCCGAAGGCGTATCTCTATTCCCTCCCTGCGGAATTGGCCCGGCGGGAAGGGATCCGCCGATATGGGTTTCACGGCGCTTCGCTGGAGTATCTTTCCGGCTGGGCTGCGGAGCGGATGGGCCGCCGGGATCTGAAGCTGATCTGCTGCCACCTGGGCGGGAGCAGTTCGATCTGCGCAGTGGAGAATGGCAGAAGTGTGGATACCAACCTGGGGATGGGCCTTCAGTGCGGACTGATGCACAACAACCGGGTGGGGGATTTGGATCCCTATGTGGTGTTCCATCTGGTGGAGGCCTGCGGCATGACGCTTCCGGAGGTGAAGGAGATGCTGCAGAAGCGCAGCGGCTTTCTGGGGATGTCCGGCGGCCTGTCCGGAGACCTGCGTGACGTGGAGGCGGCGGCCGCCGCCGGCAATGCGGACTGCCGCAATGCGCTGGACAGCTATTGCTACAACATCAGGAAATATCTGGGCGCGTATACCGCTGCCATGGGCGGCCTGGACGCGGTGGTGTTTGGCGGCGGCATCGGCCGGAACGGAAAAGCCGTCCGCGCCCGGGCGCTGGAAGGGCTGGAATGCCTGGGGATCCGCCTGGATGCGGAAAAAAATATGCGCGCCGCGGGCGGCGACGATATCTCTGCAGCCGGCAGCGCCGTCCGGATTTTCGTGGTGGACACCAACGAGGAAGTGATTGTCGCCCGCAAGGCCAAAGCGCTGCTGGAGGCTGAGCCGTAACTGGCGCTGAGGCGGAGAAAATGCAGAAAAGGGGCCGTCAGGCCCCTTCAGATTGTCCAGCCGTGTTCCGATGGACGCCGGATATCCGGAAGGCCCCGCCTGAAAAGGCGGGGCCTGGTTTTTCGGTTCGGGGGAAGGGCCGCCCTGTCCGGCAGGACGGGGGCGCGTCAAAGCCCGCGCTGCCTGCGGATTTCCGCCAGAGGCTGCCCCTCGCGCCGGGCGATGGCGGCCAGATCCTCAAATTCCGCCTTTTCCCTGCAGATACCGGGCCCCCGGGCTGTCTTGACCCGGACGTCGCCGCAGGTGCGGACGGAGCGTTCCAGGCAGACACGGCTGCTGTCCGTCCGGCGGACGCCGAGTGTGGAAGTGTGCTGCAGAATCAGGGCGGTCAGCCGCTCTGCATCCCCGCAGCGGCACAGGCAGGTCAGCAGGACGGCGGGCCTGCTTTTTTTCATTCCGATGGGGGTTGTCCAGGCGTCCAGCGCGCCGCGTTCCAGCAGCAGCTCCATGGCGAAGGCAAGGTCTTCACCGGTCATGTCGTCCAGATTGCAGCAGAGCTCGGCGACGCGTTCGGTGCGCAGGGCATCCCGGGGCTCCGAAGGGGCGGGCCGGGGCTGCAGATCCAGCGTGACGGTTCCCAGCAGAGGCGCCAGCCGCCGCAGAATCTCTTCGCGCTGCGTCAGGACAGACGGCAGCTGCCGTTCCGGCACCTGGAGTCTGGCGCCGTCGGCGGTGCGCCGGACGCGGAAGTCGGAAAAGCCCAGAGCGGAAAGGGCGGCCTCCGCCTGCTCGACTGCAGACAGATCCGCCGCAGTGATGGCTGTGCCGGCAGGAATCCGCGTGGCGAGGCAGGCGTAGGCCGGCTTGTCCCAGGTGAAGAGCCCGGCTTCCCGGGATAATCGGCGGATTTCGGGCTTGGTCAGGCCGCAGAGCCGGAGCGGGGAGAGGACCTGCAGTTCCTGCAGCGCCTGCATGCCGGGGCGGTCGGACGCGTCGTCGGATGCGTTGGTGCCGTCCAGAACGACGGAGTAGCCGTCTTCGGCAGCCCGGGACAGAATTGCGGAAAAGATCCGCTGCTTGCAGAAATAGCAGCGGTTTGGAGGGTTGTCCGCAATCCGGCGGGATGTCAGAACCGACTGCTCCAGAACGACCAGACGGGCGCCGAGCGCTTCCGCCAGCCTGCGGGCGTCCTCCAGTTCAAACTGCGGCTGAAATTCGGTTTTTACAAAATATGCCGTGATGTCTGCGCCGGCCTGCACAGCGCTGTACAGCAGGTAGGCTGAATCCGCGCCGCCGGAGAAGGCCAGCGCGCAGGCGGGATGATCCTGCCAAAACATCTTCAGATCCATGGAATTCACTCCTGTTTTGAAAGCGTAACTGCATCATACCACGCACCTGCCCCGGATGCAAGGGCGGTGCGGCTACGTGGTTTCCCCGGGAACAAGATGAACGGGGATTGTGATACAGGGGGCGCGGAGACGGCCGTCCATCCGGTCGCAGAAAGCGCGTACGGCTTCCGCTCCCAAAACCTGCACCTGCTCGTCCACGGTCGTCAGCGTCCTGCTGGCCATCCGGGCGAACATGGTGTTGGTATAGCCGGTGACGGCCAGGTCCTCCGGCACCTGCAGACCGGCCCGTTCCATCGAACGGATGCAGCCCAGCGCCGTGGTGTCCTCGGCAAACATCAGTGCGGTAAAGTCCGGACGCCCTGCCGACGCCAGCTCCCGGCCAAGCGCGGCGCCGCCCTCAAAGCCGGTCGCCCCGTGCAGCACGCGCTCCTGCAGCCCGAGTTCCCGCATGGCGCTGCGGTACCCTGCCAGCTTGCGTCTGGCGCTGTCGGTGGCGTTATCGTGGAAATAGGCGATCTTCCGGTGCCCGGCGGCAAACAGATGTTCCGCGCACTGACGCATCCCGTCGGCTTCGTCGCAGAGAATCCCGAGCACGTTTTCCCGCTGCAGATAGCCGTTGACCATGACCACCGGCTGCGTGGGGAAGTAGGCGGCCAGCGCCTCGGCCATGCTGCGGTCCATAAAGACGGAGCCAATGATGATCAGGCCGTCCACCCGCGTCTCAGCGAGCATGCGCAATGTTCCGGAGACAGCGCCGGCCTGCGTATTGCAGAGGAGGCAGCGGTAGCCTGCGCGGGAAAGCTCCTGCTCCACCACATAGGCGGTGCTGGTATAGTGCGTGTTCCGAAGATCGTGCATCAGAACGCCGACCAGGCGCATGGAATTGGAGACCAGGCCGCGGGCGATGCTGCTGGGGGTATATTGGCTGCGCTCCAGGACTTCCCGCACGCGCTGGGCCGTTTTGGGGCTGATATTGGGCTTGCCGTTCAGAACGCGTGAGACGGTTGCGATGGACACATTGGCCTCTCGCGCGATATCATAGATATTCATAACATATCCCTCCAGAAAGCGCTATCAATTATATTTAATATATCATCGCTTTGTTTCCTGTCAAGATTGAAAAGTATTGACAAATTTATAAATTTCCAATAATATATTTTTGTATTAAAAATGTAAGCGCTTACAAAATGGAGGAATGAATGTGCAGCAAAAGAGACTGGAGCGTACCGAGCTGGATCTGGTCTGCCCTACCAGCATGGGCGTGCGCATGACGCCGGCCGGGAGGCAGCCGTTCCAGGCGGGCGGCGGCTTTTATCTGCAGGCCACCAGCGCAGAGTCCAATGTGCTGAGCATTGCCGCGGCGCTGGGCAGGCGGACGCGTGTGCTGACCAAATTTGTGGCCGACAGCCCGATTGCCCGGTTGATACAGTCAGACCTGCGGGCGAGAGGCATAGAGTATGAAGGCCCCAGCGTACCGCAGGGAGGGGCGTGGGGGTTCCGGCACCAGTTTAACCTGGCGGACTCCGGCTACGGAATGCGGGGGCCGCGCGTCTGGAATGACCGGGCCGGAGAGGTTGGGCGGACATTGTGCACCGGCGACTTTGACCTGGACCGTTTATTTGGGCAGGAGGGCGTCAGGATTCTCCATATGTCCGGGCTGGTCGCCGCCCTGAGCCGGGAAACAGGGCAGTTCTGCCTGGAGCTGGCGCGCCGCGCCAGGGCATACGGTACGCGCGTTTCCTTTGACCTCAATTACCGCGCCTCGTTCTGGGCGGGACGGGAACAGGAACTGAAGGAGATTTTTACCGGGATTGCCTCGCTTTCAGATGTCCTGATCGGCAATGAGGAGGATTTCCAGCTGGCGCTGGGAATTCCCGGGCCTGCTGTGGGCGGACGGGATCTGGCGGAACAGACGGAACGCTTTCAGGAGATGATTCTCCGGGCCCGCCGGATGTATCCGGACGTCGGCACCTTTGCGACAACCCTCCGCCAGGTACGGAATGCGAACGAGCACCTCTGGGGCGCGCTTCTGTATGATGGGGATGCGTGGTATGTGGAGGAGCCGCGGCCGATTCCGGTATTGGATCGCATCGGCGGCGGAGACGGCTTTGTGGGCGGGATGCTGTATGGCATGCTGTGCGGCTGGAAGCCGGAGCAGTGCCTGCAGTTCGGCTGGGGCGCCGGAGCCTTTGCGGCGACGCTGCTGACGGATTATGCACTGCCGGCGGATGAGGCGCAGATTTGGAGTATTTATGCAGGGAATGCGAGGGTTCAGAGATGAGTTTGAACAGGAAACAGGCGGATATCGGGCTGATTGGGCTGGCGGTCATGGGAGAAAACCTGACGCTGAATCTGGAGTCCAGGGGGGTTGCCGTGGCGGTGTACAATCGCACCGTTTCCAGAACGGAGCGCTTTGTAATGGGACGGGCCAGAGGGAAGCAAATTTTCGGATGCAGTACGCTGCAGGAACTGACGGGATACCTGTCAAAGCCGCGCAAGGTTATGATGATGATCCAGGCCGGCCCGGCCGTGGACAGCCTGATTGACCAGCTGCTGCCGTATCTGGAGCCCGGGGATGTCCTGATCGACGGAGGGAACAGCCGGTTCCAGGATACCATGCGCCGGACAGCCTATGTGGAAAGCAAGGGGCTCCTGTATGTCGGAACCGGCGTATCCGGCGGCGAGGAGGGCGCGTTGAAGGGGCCGAGCATGATGCCCGGCGGCAGCCCGGCAGCCTGGCCGCTGGTCCGGCCGATGTTCCACGCCATCTGCGCCCGGGCGGAAGACGGGACGCCCTGCTGCAATTGGGTGGGGGAAAACGGAGCGGGCCATTTCGTGAAAATGGTGCACAATGGGATTGAATATGGAGATATGCAGCTGATCTGTGAAGCGTATCAGCTGATGCGGGATGCGCTGGGAATGTCCGCCGGGGAAATGCAGAAGGTGTTCGCAGACTGGAACGGCGGCGAACTGAGCAGCTATCTTATTGAAATTACAGGGGAAATTCTGGCGCATCGGGAAGCGGACGGCACGCCGACAGTGGACTCCATTCTGGATGCTGCGGGCCAGAAGGGAACCGGAAAATGGACCGTATCCGCCGCCCTGGATATGGGCGTTCCGCTGACGCTGATCGGTGAGGCCGTGTTTGCGCGCTGCCTTTCGGCCTGCAAGGAGGAGCGGCTGGAGGCTGCAGGCGTATTCGGCTGTACCAGGGCCGCGCCGGACGGGGCGCGCGACCTGTGGATTGAAAGGATCCGGGGCGCGCTGTATGCTTCCAAAATGATTTCCTACGCCCAGGGATATGCGCTGCTGCGGTCGGCTGCTGAAACTTACGGCTGGCATCTGGATTACGGCGGCATCGCGCTGATGTGGCGGGGGGGCTGCATCATCCGGAGCGCTTTCCTGGAGAAGATCAAAGAAGCCTATGACCGGGATCCGGGCCTCCGGAATCTGATCCTGGATCCCTATTTCCGGGATACGCTGAAGGCGCTGGCGCCTGCGTGGCGCAGCGTGGTGTCCCAGGCAGTGCTGCATGGCGTGCCGGTTCCGGCCATGGGAGCCGCACTGAGCTATTTTGACGGCTATACCACCGCGAACCTTCCGGCCAATCTGCTTCAGGCCCAGCGCGACTATTTCGGCGCGCATACCTATGAGCGGACGGACCGGCCGAGAGGGACGTATTATCATACCAACTGGACGGGGCAGGGAGGCGATACGACCTCCAATACCTATACCGTTTGAATTCCGGCCTGCGCTGCAGGGCGGATCCGGACGGAGGGACGCCTGGAATCAACGCTCCGGGAGCAGGATCCTGCTCCCGGAGCGTTTGGATTCCTGCGCGCTGCCGCCGCTGCGGAACAGCGGGCCGGCTTCTGCGCGTTGGAGATGTGTGGAATTTCCTTGACGCAAATCACCAAACAGAGGTATAATAACTAAACAGTCTGGAAAGCGGACGCCGCCTGGGGGATGCTCCGGCCGGCGGAACAGCGGGAGGGATACGGCATGCAGCCGTGGATCAAAGCATTGCGGAACCTGGCGTGGCTGACCCAGCTGGGGCTGTCCGTTGCGGCTCCGCCGGTGCTGTGCATTGCAGGCGCCTGCTGGCTCCGGAACCGGTTTTCGCTGGGCGGCTGGATTGTGGCGGCAGGCGTGCTGCTGGGAGTCGGCGGCGCCGTGTCCGGCCTTTGGACGTCACTGAAAAAGATGCAGCGCCAGGCCGGTGAAGAGGATCCGGAACCGCCTTCCTCGTTCAACGACCATCGTTAAGCTGCAAAGGGAGTGGGCTTGCATGTTTCATAACAAAGAGGCGATCCGCCAGATCCTGCGGGTACTGGCGGGCGAGGCGGCCTGCGTGGCGCTGATGCTGGGGGTCTACGGACTGATCGGCAGGTTTTCCAGGCAGGTGCTGTTGGGCGCGCTGATTGGCGGCGTGCTGGCGATGCTGAATTTTTTGCTCCTGAGCGTTACGGTCTCCAGGGCCGCGGACCGGGCGGAGACAACCGGTGAGGCCGTGAAGGCGCGGGTTTCTGTGCAGGTGATGGCGCTGGTCCGCCTGCTGCTGCTGGCGGTCCTGTATATTCTGATTCTGAAAAGCGGGGCCTGTGATCCCATAGCGGCGATCCTGCCGCTGCTGTTCCTGCAGCTGAGCATCGTGCTGACGGAATTTTTCCGTAAAGACAAGGGGGATGGCGCAAAGTCATGAACGGTCCCAAGATTTATTTTGAGATACCGCTGTTCGGCGGCATTCCCATTACGCAGACGGCGGTTTCCTCTTTCCTGGTGATGCTGATCCTCTGCGTTGCCGGGTACTGCCTGGGCAGGAATCTGAAAAAGCGGCCGGGGAGGCGGCAGGTGCTGGTGGAGAAGCTGGTGGGCATGCTGTACCAGATGGTGGAAGAAACCATGGGAAAGCATAATTCCCGCTGGACGCCGTATATCGGCGCGCTGTTCCTTTCCTCCCTGGGCGGCTCCCTGATCGGGATGACCGGCATTCTGCGCTCTGCCACCGCAGACCTTTCCACAACGCTGGTCTGGGCGTTGATGACCAGCGTCCTGGTCTGGGCGTGCAGCATCCGGGCCAACGGCTTTGCAGGGTGGCTCAGGGGCTTTGCCGAGCCGGTGAAGGTGATGCTGCCCATGAATCTGATTTCAGAGATTGCGCAGCCGATTTCCATGGCGTTCCGTCATTTCGGAAACATAATGGGAGGCGGCGTGCTGATGTCGCTGCTCTATTCGGCGCTGGCGGCGGCTTCGGCCGCGCTGCTGGGCCTGATCCGTTCCAGCGGCGCCGCGTCGGTTGCCGCGGTGGGGATCCTCGGACTGGCGCTGCTGGCCTGGGGGATCTGCAGGAAGCGCTTCAAACGGAAGCTGGCGGGCGCAGCGCTGCTGCTGATTGCCGCTGCGGCGCTGCTGGAGCTGCTGGGCGTCTTTGAGAGCGTCCCGATTCTGGAGGTCGGAATCCCCGGCGTCCTTTCCCTGTACTTCGACGTGTTTTCCGGCGGCGTCCAGGCGCTGGTCTTCAGTCTCCTGACCATGGTATATGTGGGAAACGCCTGCCCGCCGCCGGAGGAAACGCGTCAGCCGTAAGCAGGACCGTCCGGTGGGACGGGCTGTCTGCATAATCCGCCCGGGAGCCGGAATACAACAAGATCAAAAAAATTTAGGAGGACAATCACTATGGAAGAAGCAATTGTGAGAGCGGCATGTGCAATCGGAGCGGGCATTTGCATGGGATTCGGTGCAATCGGCCCGGCAGTCGGCGAAGGAAACGCTGTGGGAAAGGCCCTGGAGGGCATGGCGCGCCAGCCGGAATCGGCCGGCCTGCTGCGCACGAACATGATTCTCGGCTGCGCCATTACGGAGTCCACCGGTATTTACTCCCTGGTTATCGCACTGCTTCTGCTGTTTGTATTCTGATCTGCGCGGCGGGGCTGCACGATAAAGAAAGGAGTGACCGGGGTGACGGGTTTTGAAAATATTGTCGGTGTGAATCCCTGGACTGCTCTGTTTACACTCTGCAATATGGTCATCACGTTTCTGATCCTGAGGAAGTTTCTGTTTCATCCGGTAAAGCGGATGATCGACGACCGGCAGAAGGAAATTGACGGGCTGTATGCTGACGCCGGCCGTTCCAAAGAGGAGGCGCAGGCGCTGGAAGCGGAATACCGGCACCGTCTGGATCAGGCGAAGGCCGAACGCGATACGCTTCTGCAGGACGCTGCATCCCGCGCCCAGAAGCGTGAACAGGAACTGCTGGCGGCGGCCGCAGCGGACGCGGCAGCCATGCGCGAGCGCGCGGAAGCGGAGATTGCCCAGGAGCGGAAGAAGGCGCTGAACGAGGCGAAGAATGAAATTTCCGGCATTGCCATGGAGATTGCCTCCAAGGTCGTGGAGCGGGAAATCCATGCAGAGGACCACCGGCATCTGGTGGAAGCGTTTATTGAGAAAATAGGTGAGGATACATGACCCGGATCGCGCGGATCTACGGCGGGGCCCTGTATGAACTGGCAGAAAGCGAAGGGCTGGAGACGGAGATTCTCGGGCAGCTGCAGGCCGTGTCGGGCATCTTTTGCGGGAACCCGGAGTATGCGGCGCTGCTGTCGCTTCCCTCTTTGCCCAAGCGGGAGCGCTGCGGCCTTTTGGATGAGAGCTTCCGGGGCCGGATCCATCCATACCTTCTGAATTTTTTAAAAATACTGACAGAGAACGGGACGGTTCCTCAGCTGCCCGGCTGCGCGGAGGCGTACCGGAGCCGGTTTGACGAGGATCACGGCATCCTGGAAGTGACCGCCGTCACGGCCGTGCCGCTGACCGCGACGCTGCAGGAGCGGCTGCGGCAGCAGCTGGGGCGGAAGACCGGGAAGGAAATCCGTCTGCACAACCGTGTGGATTCCGGCGTGCTGGGCGGCGTCCGGCTGGAACTGGAGGGAAAGCGGCTGGACGGCACGGTCCGCGGCAGGCTGGACGAGCTGCAGGCAATTCTGCGCGAAACCGTTCTCTGAAGCCTGCGCGCCCGGATGGTTCCGGGCCGCAGAGGAAAATCTCAAGCCGGAGGGGCGTGCCCCGCCGGCAGGAAAGCTGGTAGATCATGGAACTGAGACCAGAGGAAATCACGAAGATCATTCGATCGCAGATCAAGCATTATGAGGCGAAAATTGAGCAGAGCGAAACCGGTACGGTGATTCTTGTGGGCGACGGCATTGCGCGGGCCTCCGGCCTGGAGCAGTGCATGATGAACGAACTCATCGAATTTCCCAACGGCGAGTTCGGCATGGCACAGAACCTGGAAGAAAATTCGGTTTCCATTGTGATCCTGGGCAGCGATGCGGGAATCCGCGAGGGAGATGTGGTAAAGCGGACCGGACGCGTTGTCTCCGTGCCGGTGGGCGAGGCGCTGATCGGGCGTGTCGTGGACGCGCTGGGCGCGCCCATTGACGGAAAGGGCGCGCTGGAGGCCAGCGAGTATCGCCCCATTGAGTCTCCCGCCCCCGGCATCATCGAGCGCAGGAGCGTTTCCGTACCGCTGCAGACCGGCATTAAGGCCATTGACTCCATGATTCCCATTGGCCGCGGACAGAGGGAGCTGATCATCGGCGACCGGCAGACCGGAAAATCCACCATTGCCACCGATACCATCATCAATCAGAAGGGGAAGGACTGCCTCTGTATTTATGTGGCCATTGGACAGAAGCGCTCCACGGTGGCGCAGATTGTGGACACACTGGAGAGCGCCGGGGCCATGGCGTATACCATTGTGGTGAGCGCGACGGCGTCGGAGCTGGCGCCGCTGCAGTACATCGCGCCGTATTCCGGCTGC
>JAHZEF010000046.1 GCA_019422005.1 Clostridiales bacterium | reverse complement strand
TGGACTTTGCCGATCTGGTCTACAACGGCAAGTGGTTCACCCCCCTGCGGGAGGCGCTGACCGCCTTCGCCGTGGACACCCAGAAGTATGTCACCGGCCAGGTGAAGCTGAAGCTCTACAAGGGCAACATCATCACCTCTTCCGTCACCTCCCCCTGCACGCTGTACTCGGAAAGCCTCGTGACCTTTGACGAGAGCGATTACGACCAGGCCCAGGCCACCGGCTTTATCAACCTGTGGGGCCTGCCCGACACGGTGCAGGCGCTGCGGGAGCAGGGGAAGCTGTAAGCGTCCCCCACTGGAACCGGCGGCCGGCGCCGGATCCGGAAATCCGAAAACCCGATCCACCCCAGGGGGCAAACGCTGTTTGCCCCTTGCTCACTATCAAGAGGAATCCGATATGAAACTTTGGTCCGGTCGGTTCGAAAAGAATACCGACAAGCTGGTGGACAGCCTCAACGCGTCCATCTCCTACGATCAGCGGATGTACGAGGAGGATATTACCGGCTCCATGGCCCACGCGGCCATGCTGGGCGCGCAGGGGATCATCCCCCAGTCCGAAGCCGATCTGATTGTCAAAACGCTGGAAGAGATCCTGGAGGACTGCAGGGCGGGAAAGATCGAGTTCTCCGAAGAGAACGAAGACATCCACATGAACGTGGAAGTCCTGCTGACCGAACGCATCGGCGCGGCAGGCAAGCGGCTTCACACGGCCCGCTCCCGGAACGATCAGGTGGCCGTCGACCTGAAGATGTACCTGCGCACGCAGATCGACTCCCTATGCCGGAAGGTCCGGGCGCTGGTGGCCGCCATCTGCGACAAGGCGGAGGCGCATCTGGAATCCATCATGCCCGGCTATACCCACCTTCAGCGGGCGCAGCCGTCCACCTTTGCCCACTATACCATGGCCTACGCCGAGATGCTGACCCGGGACCTGTCCCGGCTGTCCGACTGCCGGGCGCGGATGAACCAGTGCCCTCTGGGTTCCGGCGCCATGGGGGGCACCACCTATCCCATCGACCGGTCCATGACCGCCCGGGCGCTGGGCTTCGACAAGCCCACGGAAAATTCCATCGACGGCGTGTCCGACCGCGACTATGTGCTGGAGCTGGCTGCGGCCCTGTCCATTCTGATGATGCATCTGAGCCGCTTTTCCGAGGAAATCATCCTGTGGGCCAGCTATGAATTCGGCTTCATTGCCCTGGACGACGCCTACGCCACCGGTTCGTCCATCATGCCGCAGAAGAAGAACCCGGATATTGCCGAACTGGTGCGCGGCAAGACCGGCCGGGTCTACGGCAGCCTGATGGGCCTGCTGACCGTGATGAAGGGCCTGCCTCTGGCGTACAACAAGGATATGCAGGAGGACAAGGAGGCGATTTTTGACGCCGTGGACACGGTTTCCCTGTGCCTGGACGTCTTTACCCCCATGTACCAGACCATGACCGTCCGGACGGACCGGCTGCGCCAGGCCGCTGCGGAGGGCTTTATCAACGCCACCGACTGCGCCGACTATCTGGTCAGGAAGGGCCTGCCGTTCCGGGACGCCTATACCTGCGTGGGCCGCCTGGTGCACGACTGCATTGAACGGGGCAAAACGCTGGAAACCCTGACCATGGACGAATACCGCAGCGTCTCGGTGGCGTTCGACTGCGGCGTTTACCAGGCCATCGACCTGATGAACTGCCTGAACGGCCGGATGGTCCCCGGCGGGCCGGCGCCGGAGATGGTCCGGGCCCATATTGCGCGCACCCGTGCGCTGCTGGAAACAGAAGGGAGCACTCCATGAACCACCAACATTTTCTCAAGCTGCTGGATTTTACGCCGGCGGAGATCCAGGAATTCCTGGACGTGGCCGCCGATCTCAAGGCCAAAAAGAAGGCCGGTATTCCCCACCGGCTCTGTGAGGGAAAACACGTGGCCCTGATTTTTGAAAAGACGTCCACCCGCACCCGCTGCGCCTTCGAAGTGGCTGCCCGGGATCTGGGGATGGGCGTGACCTACCTCGACCCCTCCGGCTCCCAGATCGGGAAAAAGGAGTCCATCGCGGATACGGCCCGGGTCCTGGGCCGGATGTACGACGGCATCGAATACCGCGGCTTCGGCCAGGAGGTGGTGGAAGAGCTGGCGCGCTGTGCGGGCGTGCCGGTATTCAACGGCCTGACCAACGAATTCCACCCCACGCAGATCCTGGCCGACTTTCTGACCATTCAGGAGCATTTCGGGAAGCTCCGGGGAATCAAGCTGGTCTATATGGGCGACGCCCGCTATAACATGGGCAATTCCCTGATGGTGGGCTGCGCCAAAATGGGGATGGACTTTACCGCCTGCGCCCCCAGGGCGTATTTCCCGGAGGAGGCCCTCGTGGCCGCCTGCCGGCAGGTGGCGGCAGAGACCGGCGCGTCCGTGTCGTTTTCCGAGGATCCCATGGAGGCGGTCCGGGGCGCGGATGTGATTTACACCGACGTGTGGGTCTCCATGGGGGAACCCATGGAGGTCTGGGCGGAACGGATCCGCGACCTGTCGCTCTATCAGGTCAACCAGGCGCTGATGGAGCAGGCCGGGCCGCAGTGCCGCTTTATGCACTGCCTGCCGGCATTTCACGATCTGAAAACCGCCATCGGCGCGGAGATGGGCCAGAAATTCGGCCGCGCCGACATGGAGGTGACCGACGAAGTCTTTGAGGGGCCGGCCTCCATCGTCTTCGACGAGGCGGAAAACCGGATGCATACCATCAAAGCGGTGATGGCTGTCCTGATGCAGTGACCCCGCTGCGTTTCCCTGCCGCACCGAAGCCCGGCGTCCCTCGGCGGACGCCGGGCTTTGTCCCGTGCCGGCGAAACTTTCGGTTTGACACCGTATCCGCCAGGCCGTATACTATTCCTATCATGATACGAAAGGCTGGGATTCTCTGTGGAAAAAGCCAAAGTTTACTATACCGATTTCCGTACCTCTCTGGATGAGAATCAACTTCAGAAGCTGGCGCGGCTCATGGCCACCGCCGGTATGGATACCATGGAGTTGGAAGGGAAATATGTGGCCATCAAGATGCACTTCGGCGAGCCGGGCAATCTGGCGTACCTGCGCCCCAACTACGCCAGGGCCGTGGCCGATTTTGTCAGGAGCTGCGGCGGCCGCCCCTTCCTGACCGACTGCAACACGCTCTACGTGGGCGGGCGCAAAAACGCGCTGGATCACCTGGACGCCGCCAATGTCAACGGCTTCAACACGGTGACCACCGGCTGCCAGATCCTCATTGCCGACGGGCTCAAGGGCACCGACGACGTGGCGGTTCCCATCCGCGGCGGCGTCTACCTCAAGCAGGCGCGGATCGGCCGCGCGGTCATGGACGCGGATGCGGTGATCTCCCTGAACCACTTCAAATGCCATGAGAATACCGGCTTCGGCGGCGCCATGAAGAACCTGGGCATGGGCTGCGGCAGCCGGGCCGGCAAGATGGCCATGCACTCTGCCGGAAAGCCCACCATCGACGAGGCGCTCTGCGTCGGCTGCGGCAGCTGCGCCAGGGTCTGCGCCCACGGCGCGCCGATCCTGTCGGACGGCAAGACCCGGATTGACCACGGCAAATGCGTCGGCTGCGGGCGCTGCCTCGGCGTATGTCCCGTGGACGCCGTCCTGCCCGCCAGCGACGAATCCTTCGACATCCTCAACGCCAAAATCGCCGAGTATACCAAGGCCGTGGTGGACGGGCGTCCCCAGTTCCACATCACGCTGGTCAACGCCGTCTCCCCCAACTGCGACTGCCATGCGGAAAACGACGCGCCCATCGTGCCGGACGTGGGGATGTTCGCCTCCTTCGACCCGGTTGCGCTGGATCAGGCCTGCATCGACGCGGTCAACGCGCAGCCCAGGCTGCGCGGCACCTGGATCGACGACCGGGGCGATCCGTCCATCGCCGACCATCTGACCGCCGCGCACCCAACCACCAACTGGCGCAGCCAGATCAGCCATGCCGTCCGGATCGGCCTCGGCACCGACCAGTACGAGCTGATCCGCATCTGAGCGCGCCGGCGCCGCTGAAAACAGGAAGGGGGGAGCCCGCAGGCTCCCCCCTTCGGCCGTCAAAAGCCGGTTCCCGGCGCCCTCTCAGCGCTCCGGCCCCAGCGATTGCGCCAGCAGCGCAATGAACTCCGAGACCGTCAGGCGCGGGCCCAGCGGCCGGCCGGCCAGCTGCTCCAGCAGCTGCGGGTTGTTGGTTCTGGCGATGCGGATCACGGTCCGGATGTTGCGCTCCACCCCACAGGCCGTGACGCCGAAGGAGGCCGCCACATCGGGATACAGGCGCTTGGTCACCAGGGTCAGGCGCTCCGGCTCCCTGGCCGCCAGCAGCGCGGCGTGGGCCGCCTGGAAAAAGCCGATATAGTGGGAAGTGACGCCCAGGCTGCGCAGCAGCTCATGGATCCGCGCAATCATAAGGACTCCGATTCCAGCAGGGCCGCCAGCTGTGTCAGCAGGCCGGCCAATTCGCTGCGCTGATCCGGCGTTAGCTCAGCCGTCTCCTGCAGGAGGTTCAGGATCAGCAGCAGCACCTGCTGCTGCCGGTCCGTGCAGCCGCCGGCCAGAAGCGCCAGCGGATCCACCTGCAGCTGCCGGGCAATGTATTCCACCGTATCAATCCGGGGATTTCCGCGTCCCATCAGGAGATCCTGCAGCGAAGAACGGGCAATCCCCAATTCCTCTGAAAATTCTGTGATGGACAGCCCCCTGCTGCTGCGGATCAGATTCATGGTGCTGGCCAGATTCTCTTGCATGTTCACGAAGCTCTCCCCCCCTTACTTTAAGGTTAAAGGCGGCGCGTTGGGAAGTACAGGCCGACAATTCGGTATCGCAAGCCGAATTACCGGTATGAGCCGTAATCTGACCCTATGAATTGAATTCTGATTGGCTCTTTTAATGGAATCAGTTTCGTGCTATGCTCAGGCTGAAAAATCGGCGGGCCGGGAGCCGCCCGCCGGGGAAAGAGGGGGATACCCAATGGAAAAACAATTGCGTCAGCTGGTGATGGCCGCGCTGTTCGCGGCGCTCTGCTGCGTGGCGACCATGGTCATTCAGATCCCGTCTCCCATGCAGGGCTATGTCAATCTGGGCGACTGCATCGTGCTGCTGGCGGGATGGATGCTGGGGCCCTGGTACGGCATGGCTGCGGCCGGCCTGGGATCGGCCCTGGCCGACGTGCTGCTGTCCT
This sequence comes from Clostridiales bacterium, assembly GCA_019422005.1. Classification (GTDB taxonomy): domain Bacteria; phylum Bacillota; class Clostridia; order Oscillospirales; family Oscillospiraceae; genus Avoscillospira_A. The sequence continues at coordinate 10,260 of JAHZEF010000046.1, read as the reverse complement.
ACGCCCACTACGCGCCCGGCACGCTGGTAATCAAGGCGCTGATGGCATTCCTGTGCGCCGTGCTTGCGCGCCGCGCAGACGGCGGAAGGCGCGGCCTGGCGCGGCGGCTTGTCAGCGGGGTTGCAGCGGAGATTCTGATGGTGGCCGGATACTTCGGCTATGCCTGCCTGCTGCTGGGCAAAGGGCTCAGCGCAGCGGCCAGCATCCCCGGCAACCTGTTCCAGGGGGCTGTGGGCGTCACGGCGGCCGCGGCGCTGTATGGGATTCTGGAGAAATCCGGTTCCTTCCGGTATTTGAAGAAAGCGGGGCTGCACATATGATGGAACAGATCAGGCAGGAAACGGCCGCCGCCGTGCGCGAGCTGTGCGAAAAGGCGGGGCTGCGGCCGGGGCAGATTCTGGTGGTGGGCTGCTCCACCAGCGAGGTGCGGGGCAGCAGGATTGGTACTGACTCCGCGCCGGAGACCGGCCGGGTCCTGCTGGAGGCCATCGCCGCGGAACTGGAGCCCAGAGGCATTTATCTGGCGGCGCAGTGCTGCGAGCATCTCAACCGCTGCATCATTGTGGAACGGGCGGCGGTCCCGTTCCTGGAGCCGGTGAACGCTGTGCCGCAGCCCAAGGCCGGCGGCAGCTTCGCCACGGCGGCGTACGGGCATTTTCAGGATCCCGTCGCTGTGGAGCAGATCCGGGCCGACGCAGGCCTGGACATCGGCGGCACGCTGATCGGCATGCACCTGAAGCAGGTGGCCGTACCGGTCCGCCTGGAGACGAAGCGCATCGGAGAGGCGCTGGTGCTGGCGGCCCGCACCCGTCCGAAATTCATCGGCGGCGCCCGTGCACAGTATAATGAATCGCTGCTGTAACCGGAGGATCCGGATGCGGCGCCCTTCGCGGAAGCGCGAAGGGCGCCGCATTGTTTTCTTCCGACGCTCCGCCCTGCCGTCCGGCAGGGCGGTTTTGCCTGTTTGGCTCCGCCGCTTCCCCGAACCGCCCCCGAACCGGCGTCCCGGGGGTGTCAGGGGGCGGCTGTGTTCCCCGCGGCCTGCCGCCCGCCGGGCGGGGCCGCACGCCTCTTCTTCCGCCGCTGCAGGCCCTGCGCCGGCAGGCGTCCCGGCCTTCACGCCTCCCAGGCCCCCGCTGTCCCGCCCGGCCGGGAAGAAAAAACTCCCCGGGCCGAAGCCCGGGGAGTTTGCCTGTACGATTCAGGCGAAGTTGCGGAGATTACTCCCCGGCAACCACAGAAGTGATGAAGATCACAACTGCGCCGTCCTTGGAAACGTTCATGCTCAGCGTAGCGCTCTTGATGACCTTATCGCTCTTCAGGGAATCCAACTCATCCAAAGTAGAGACAGTAGCATCATACTGGCCTTCGCCGTCGACGTCGTGGACGTCCACAACGACCGCATCCGCAGTCTCAATGTCTTCGGTCTTATTCACAGTGACAAGGGTCTGGAACAGGGACACGAAGTTGCCGGTGATAACGCCTTCCTGCTCATCCCAAACGCCTTCCACAGAACCCATGGAGTTAGCTTCCTTCAGCGTGTAGTAGCCGTCGGAGTTCTTGTCATAGGTGTAGAAGCCAGCCTCATACTCGTCATCCAACTGCCAGGTTTCCTCCGTGCCGTCGGGCAGGTAGACAGTATGTGCATAGTAACCGTCGCCTTCCTCATAGGCATCCTTCTCAGCCAGATAGATCGCGTCTTCGCTGTAGGTCTGGCCTTCGCTGATCTCAGAAGAAGAGCCGATCACGACGTACTTCACAACCTCAGAACCGTCCTCGGTGATGATGTAAGCATAATTGCCCTTGTCGTTGTTTGCCGTGTAGGCAATGCCGCCGGTCTTGACGGAAGCGGACAGATCCTGACCAGCCTCGCTGACCAGCAGATACTGGGTATCACTGTTCAGACGGTAGGTCACCTTGTTGAACACAAAGCGGGTGCTATTCTTCTCGAACGTGCCCACCACACCGGAGACAACATTCCAATCGTCATTCTTCCAAACCTTGACGTTGAACTTCTCGTCGGCGGACTTGCAGACGGTCTCGCCGCTCTCATCCTTCACGCTCTTGTCAGAAATGGTGACCAAGTTGCCAGTCACAGCATCGGCGTCATAGGCAACGGTCTCTTCCTTTTCATCTTCCTTTTCAACTTTAGTTTCCAGCTCCACCTCGGAGATAGTGCCGTCCATGGCGACCAGCTGAGCATACCAGTGGATCTTGCTGCTGCCGTAAGAGGTTTCGACCTCATCCCACACGTTGGCAATGTAGTAAACGTCGTCGATGGAAGCAGCAGTTTCCTCGCTGGCAACCGCAGCGATTACATAACCATTAGCGTCGGTGTAGAAAGTGTAAGAATCACCGGCCTTGATTTCCACTTCATTATAGGCAGAGGCCAGATTGTACTTGGTGCCGTCCACGGTGAAGTAACCGTTGTAGCCGTCAGCCGCAGTAATCTTGGTGGTGGATACCTTGCCGTCGAAGGATTCGATGGCAGCAGCTTCGATGAAGTTGCCGGTCTTCACATCTGCGCCCTTGAAATAGGTCAGCAGATAGTCGCCCTTCTCATAGCTGGCAGTCAGGGTATCAAAGGTGTCATCGTCCTTGTCCTTGTCGTCCTTGAAGGAGACGCTGACGTACTTGTTGCCAGCCCAAGGATTGTAAACCTTCAGGGTGATGGTAGTTTTGGTCAGGGTGGTGACCTCGGCGGCGTAAGCCTGAACCAGAACGACATTGGTGATGTCGTCATCGTCGTCGGCATACAACTCAATCACAGTACCCTTGTAGTCGCGCTCAGCAATCTTGTCCGCCCCTGTCAGGGTGTTGTCGATTGCACCGTTGACGTAGTACTTGGTGTCGGCGTCAAAGTCGTAGTCCTTTTCCAGATCAGCAACTTCGTCCTTGCTAAAGCCCTCGGTATAGGTGGCCACGGGCTCGTCACCATAGGAGCCGATGGAATCTTTCCCATACTTCCACTCGTGAGCAGGACGGCCGTAGTCGTCAATGGTGTCGGCCTTGTCGATGAGCTTCAGGTCTTCGAAGTAGTTCTCGCACAGCTGCATGACTTTGTCGTCGCTGTCATCGTTGTAGTTGTTTTTGCTGTCTTTGTTCTCGACCTTCTTGGCAGCAGATCCGCCGATGATGACCTGATTATCGCCGGAGCCGACGACGATGTCGCCGCGGTCATACTCGACCATGTCGGCCTGCAGCGCATTGAACATCATCTGGGCAGCAGCCTCACGGCTGAGCGGAGCGCTCATGTCGACTTTGTTCAGGCCCTTCAGCAGGCCGGCGGACTTGGCATCAGCCAGAGTGTTGACTGCCCAGTTGACACCAGTGTAACCCTCAGTGTTGGCGTCGTAACCCAGAGCGCACAGGAGCATCTTGGCAGCCTGGGTGCCGGTCACAGCGTTTTCGGGCTTGAACATGCCATTGCCCACACCGGCGATGATGCCGGTCTTGGAGGCATAGGCGATGTAGCCGCGGGCCCAGTGGGTGGTGCAGTCGCCAAAGGTGTTGGCGCTCTTGTACAGGTCTCCCACATCGTTGCCCTTATTCAGAATAAAGGTAACCATCTTGGCCATCTGTGCGCGGGTCACGTTGGCTGCGGGACGGAAGGTGCCGTCGGTGTAACCGTTGATTACATCGATCGCCGCCATGACTTCAACAGCTTCCTTGTACGTGACGCTGCTGTCGTCCGTGAATTGTGCACCGGCGACGGTTGCGAAGCCCATCAGGGTTGCCACAACCAGCACCAGTGCGAGAACTTTCTTTAAGTTCTTCATGGAATAACCTCCTAAATTTTTTTGCAACGCGGGCTCTGCGCTGGCCCGGCACGCGGGACACATGCCCCGGCTAGCCTTGCGGAATCTATCCCGCCTGCTGTATGGCAGCCCTCGGCCTTGATTGCGATAAAAGTTTAGCATACTCCGTTTCCGATTGTCTATATTTTCCTGATTTGTTTAATCTAAATGTCATAAAAACGAATTATTTTAACGATATATCTCCTTATATGATTTTAATTTGTATCGTTTTTGTAAGATTCCATTTTCAATCAAAATAGTGAGAAAAGTTTTCAATATATGTATCCCGTCTGTAAGATATCTTCAGAGCCCGCCCGGGTAATAGCGTGTTCCGACACGCCGGATTTCCTTACTTTTTATCAGCCTTTCCAGGATTGTCAGGCATTGTTTCGGCTCCAGCCCCAACAATTTCGCAAGATGCTTCCGCTGGCAGCCCGCATGGTTGGACAGATAAGCCAGGATCACGTCCCGCTGCTGCTCCGGCGCCACCACCGACCCCGGCAGATAGTAGCAGTGCCCGGACCGGATCAGCGTCCCCCGCTCCACCATCCGGCGAAGCCGGGCGTTGGCCTGATCCTCGGTCAGGTGCAGCAGCGCCATGGCCTGGCTGCGCATCATGCGCCGGTGCTGGCCCAGGTATTCCAAAACCGGCCCCTCATACCGCGACTGCATTTCCCAGTCCCGCCGCAGATCCCGCAGCGTCAGGTTGTCGCAGCCGCCGCGGATCAGCGCAGCCCGGACCGCTTTGGAAATGTAGGCGCTCTCCATGGGCCGTCTGGCCCGGTCTGAAATCAGCACCAGATCGGAATCGGCCCGGTTCTGTTCCTGCAGCGCCTGCAGAAACGGGATCAGCGCCGGATTCAGCGGTACCGTACGCCCGGGCAGCCGCACCTGCTGCGCCTGCCAGTCGATCATATCCCACCGCAGCTGCAGCAGCTCCTCCTGATACAGCCCCATCTGCCATACCAGGCGCAGCGCTGTGCCGCAGGCGGAAGCCCCTTCGCTCTCCAGCACGGCGCGCACCTTCTCCGCATCCACTGCCCCGGCCGCCCGCGGCTGCGCCGGCATACGGCGCTCCTGCCAGCTTTCTGCAAAATGCAGCTGCAGCGTCCGGGGATCCAGGCCGGATACCCGGCTGACATACTGCCAGTCGTGCCGCTGCAGCTGCCGCAGGATATAATCGTAGCGCAGATCCAGCAGGCGCACTTCCGGCTGCCCGGCGGCGTCCAGCGCCTTCCGGCAGACATAGGACAGATGCTGCTCCGCCGGCTGCCGGCCGCCGCGGTCCGACAGCACCACCGGGCCCTCCCCCTGCTTTCGTCCCGTCAGCAGGCGCTGGAGAAACACCTGAATCTCCGGTTCCATGGGAATGGCGCGGTCCTCCAGCCGAACCACGGAGGCGGTAAAATCCACCTGGCCCCATGTCAGCTGATGGATTTCCCGGCGCAGCAGCCCCAGCTGCCATGCCAGACGGATCACCACGGCCGGCAAACTCATCCCGCCCTCCGCCAGCAAACGCTCCAGCGCGCCGCTGTCGGGGCGGTTGACAATAAACTTCGGCGCCTCGGCGGCGGTTGAGGGTTTCTGCGGTATTTTGACTGGTGCCATGGCGGCCTCCTGCTGCAAAAGTACGCAGGGGCTCCCTGCGCCACCCGCAGGATACCAGCGCAAGGTTCACCGAACCTCACAGAAGTTCAATTGAAGTTAAACAAACTTCAACTAAACTTCAATTTTTTATATATTTTCCCCTTATTTTGAAAGTTTTTTTAATAAAATTCGGCAAAACATGAACTTTTTCGCCGTTTCATCCGTTGACAAGCCACATGCTGACCGATAAGATATAAATTGTCCAAGCTTTTGCACGGGACCTTGCCTGCCGGGTGCAAGGGGAAGCATGAGGGGGAGTGAACCGCTTGTTCCGAATTCTGGTCGTCGAGGACGACGAAAACGCGCGTACGCTGCTGGAACATATCCTGTACGACGGCGGATATGAGCCGCTTCTGGCCGCGGACGGCACAGAGGCTCTGGACGTTCTGGACCGAAAATACGTGGATTTGATCCTGCTGGATCTGAAGATGCCCAACATGGACGGCTACGCGCTGATCGAACAGCTGCGGCGCGCCGGATCCGAACTCCCTGTCCTGGTGCTGACGGCCAGCCAATCCATGGCCGACAAGAAGCGCGGCTTTGTCCTGGGCGCCGACGACTATCTCACAAAACCCATCGACGATGAGGAGCTGCTGCTGCGGATCGGCGCGCTGCTCCGCCGCGCACGCATCTCCGCCGAGCACCGGCTGACCATCGGCAGCACGGTGCTGCTTTATGATACGCTGGCCGTTACCCGGGACGGGCGCTCCCAGGAGCTGCCGCCCAAGGAGTTTATGATCCTTTTCAAACTGCTCTCTTATCCCAACAAAATTTTTACGCGCCATCAGCTGATGGACGAAATCTGGGATCTGGAAACGGAAAGCGACGAGCACACCATCAGCGTGCACATCAACCGGCTGCGCAACCGGTTCCGCGACAATCCGGACTTCCGGATTGTCACAGTCCGGGGCCTGGGCTATAAAGCGGTGCGCACATGCTGAGCCGCCGACAGTTCCCCCGGCTGCGGCAGGCCGCGCTGCCGCTGGCAGTCCTGCTGCTGACCGCCCTACCCTGCCTGCCGCCCGTATTGTTTCTGCATCTGCCGGCGGCTGCGGCCGTCCCACTGGCGGCCCTGCCGGTCCTGGCGGCGCTGCTGTCCATCCTGCTCCGGCGGGCAGGGCGGCGCAGCCTGTCGGAACTGAACGCCGCCCTCCGCCGCGCGGCGGACGGGGACTATTCCGTCCGCATCCCTGCGGGGCGCGGCCCGCTGGGCGAGCTGCACCGCAGCTTCAATGAAATGGCTGCCGCGCTGGACGGCCGCGTCCTGCTGCACGGCGACTTTGCCGGCGCCCTTTCCCACGAATTCAAAACGCCGATCAACGCCATCTACGGCTTCGCCGGGCAGCTGCGCCGGAAAGAGCTGGACCGGCAGACCTCTGCGCAGTACCTGGACCGGATCCTTCTGGAATCCCGCCGCCTGGCCTCCCTTTCGGACAGCATCCTGGAGCTTCTCCGGATGGAGCAGCAGGGCGCCGCCGTGCCGGCTGCGGAGTTTGCGCCGGACGAACAGATCGTGCAGTGCATCCTGGGCCTGCAAACCCAGTGGGAAACCCGGGGCCTCCGTTTCGACATGCAGCTGCCCCCGCTCCGCTACCGCGGCAGTGAAACGCTCACCTACCACATCTGGCAGAACCTGTTGAGCAACGCCGTCAAATTCACCCCGGAAGGCGGCGTGATCCACCTCAACGGCGTGCAGTACGACCATGCCGTGGAAGTCCGGATCCGCGACGAGGGGCCCGGCATGCCGCCGGAGGTCCTCGCTCACATCTTTGAACCCTTTTACCGCGCCGGCAGCGCCAAGGGCTGCGGCCTGGGCCTTCCGCTGGCCCGGCGGGCCGCGGCGCTCTGCGGCGGCCGCATCGACGCGGAAAGCGCCCCGGGCCGGGGAAGCCTGTTTACGGTGTGGCTCCCCTTTGCGGAAGAGGTGCCATGACAAACACACGGCGTGTCCGAACCGGCAGCCTGCCGGCCGGACACGCCGCTTTGCGCGCCCATGCTTCCCCCTCTCCCCGGTGCATGCAGATTTCCTTTGCGCCGGCTTCCGTTTCCTGTTATCATAAGCAGGGAATCCCCATTTTTCCAACAGGAGGCCTTCTATGGACCGCAACGGCGCTTTGAAACAATACTTTGGACACGACGGCTTCCGCCCCGGCCAGGAAGCCGTCGTCGACGCGCTGCTCTCCGGCCGGGACGTTCTGGGCGTGATGCCCACCGGCGCGGGAAAGTCCATATGCTACCAGCTTCCCGCCCTGCTTCTGCCGGGCCTGACGCTGGTCATTTCCCCGCTGATTTCCCTGATGAAGGATCAGGTGGGCGCGCTGACCGAGGCGGGCATCCCCGCCGCGTTTCTGAACTCCACCCTGACGGCCGAAGCATACCGCCGCGTACTGCGCCGGGCCGGCGCCGGCGCATACAGGCTCCTCTATCTCGCGCCGGAGCGGCTGGAGGCCGCCGCATTCCTGGATCTGGCGGGCCGCGTCCCCATCTCCCTGGTGGCGGTGGACGAAGCCCACTGCGTCTCCCAATGGGGGCAGGACTTCCGTCCCAGCTATCTGAAAATCGCCGCGTTTCTCCGCGCGCTGCCGCAGCGGCCCGCCGTGGGCGCCTTCACGGCCACAGCCACCGAGCAGGTCCGGGACGACGTGATACGGCTGCTGGAGCTGCAGGACCCGCTCTGCGTCTCCACCGGGTTCGACCGGCCCAACCTCCGCCTGGAGGTCCTTCACCCCAGGGACAAGGCCGCCTGCCTGCAGCGTCTGCTGGAACGGTATCGGGACCGCAGCGGCATCATCTACTGCGCCACCCGCGCGGCAGTCGAGCAGGTCTGCCGGACACTGCAGGAGCGCGGCATTTCCGCCACCCGCTATCACGCCGGGCTGGAGGATGCCGAGCGGCGGGAGAACCAGGAGGATTTCGTCTTTGACCGGGTCCGGGTCATGGTCGCCACCAACGCGTTCGGCATGGGGATCGACAAGTCCAATGTGGGGTTTGTGATTCATTATAATATGCCGAAGAATCTGGAATCCTACTATCAGGAGGCCGGCCGCGCCGGACGGGACGGCACGCCCGCCGACTGCGTACTGCTGTTTTCTCCGGCCGATGTCCAGACTGCCAAATACCTGATCCGAAACGCCGAGGAAAACGAACTGCTCACCGGGGAAGAGCGGGCGGTCGTCCTGGAACGGGATCTGGACCGGCTGGACCGGATGACCGGCTACTGCCGGACCGACGGCTGCCTGCGCGCCTATCTGCTCTCCTATTTCGGAGAACCCGCCGGCGGGCACTGCGGAAACTGCAGCAGCTGCTGCAGCCGGACAGCCTACCGCGACATCACCACAGAAGCGCAGAAAATTCTCTCCTGCGTGGCGCGGACGGAAAAATGGCTTGGTTATCCCGTCGGGCTGACGCTGATCATTCAGACGCTGCGGGGCAACAGGGAGCGGCGGATCCGGCAGCTCGGCCTGGATCAGCTTCCCACCTACGGGCTGCTGGCGTCCGCACGGCAGGACGACGTGCGCGCCTGGGCCGACCGGCTGATTTCCCTGGGGTATCTGTACCAGAGCCATGATAAATTTCCCGTCCTGCGCCTGACCGCCGCTGCCGGGGATGTACTGTTCCGCGGCGCAGCCGTCTCCATCCCGGTCCGGCCGGAGGACACGGCTGCCGAACCGCTTTCCGCAAACGCCGCGCTTCCGGTATCCGACGATCTGCTGGACGTTCTCAAGGCCCTCCGCAACAGCCAGGCCCAGGCCGCGGGCATCCCGGCTTACCTTGTTTTTTCCAACGCCACGCTGCAGGACATGGCCGCGCGGCGGCCGCGCACCATGGAGGAATTCCTGGCCGTATCCGGCGTCGGCGAAGTCAAGGCCCGGCGCTACGGCGCTGCGTTCCTGCAGGCCATTGCCGATTGGTGCGGCGGCGGTTTGCCCTGAATGCAGAAATGCGTCCCGCCCTGCCGGAGCGCCGCGCCCCTCTTCCGGCATCCCGGAACAAGGGCGCGGCGCCGTCCCTTCCCGCCGCACGCCTGCATCCCGCGGCTGCGCAGCCGGTGCGCGCGGGCGTCGGCTCCGCCTGTTTTTTCACTGTGTGGCAGTTTTTTGGGCAGTTTGCATAATTCCCCACAAAATGCAGACACTAGGGGAGCAAATCTAAACGCAGGTAAGGAGTCTTTATAGATGAAAGCAACCGGTATTGTACGCCGCATCGACGATCTGGGCAGGGTTGTCATTCCCAAGGAAATTCGCCGCACCCTGCGCATCCGCGAGGGCGATCCCCTGGAAATTTATACGGAAAAAGATGGCGAAGTCATTTTTAAAAAGTACTCTCCCATGGGCGACCTTTCCGACTTTGCCGGCCAGATCTGCGATTCCATCGGCAAAAACACAGGCCGCATTGCCGCCGTTTCCGACCGCGATTCCATCATTGCACTGGCGGGAGCGCCGCGCCGCGACCTGCTGGACAAACGCAATTCCCAGGATCTGGAGCATTTGATGGAACAGCGCAAGCCCTACCGCTACGCCGCCGGCGACGCCAAGCTGCGCGCCTCCGAATCTTCCGACCGTTATTTCCTCGGCGTGGCCGCGCCCATCATCGCCGAAGGCGACCTGATGGGCTGTGTGATGCTGCTGATGGAAGACAAGGACGACCCCATGGGGGAGGGCGACCAGAAGCTGGCGCAGACCATCGCCAGCTTTCTGGGGCAGCAGATGGAAGGCTGATCCCCCCGCCCAAAACCAGACACCCGGCAGACCGAACGACACGGTCTGCCGGGTGTTTCAGCATTTCAAAGCGGCGGTCCGACCGCCGGGCCGGTTCC
>JAHZEF010000045.1:8015-15736 GCA_019422005.1 Clostridiales bacterium | reverse complement strand
AACGCCGAAAAAGCAGCAGATCGGCGAGCTGGTAGGCTGCGTGGTTTCTGCGATTGCCATCGGCGCCATCATGTACCTGCTGAACGCCGCTTACGGTTTCGGTTCGGAGGAGCTGAGCGCACCGCAGGCCACGCTGATGAAAATGGTCGTGGAGGGCGTCATGGAGGGCAACCTTCCCTGGAATCTGGTGTTTATCGGCGTGTTTGTGGCGCTGGTGGCGGAGATCCTGCGGATCCCGGTGCTGCCGTTCGCCATCGGGCTGTATCTGCCGATCCATCTTTCGACGCCGATTATGGCGGGCGGCCTGATCCGGCTTTTCCTGGAGAAGCGGAAATACCGCTCTGAGAAGCACAAGGAAGACACTGTACAGTCCGGAATCCTGTATACCTCGGGCATGATTGCCGGAGAAGGGATTGTCGGCATCCTTCTGGCGGTTTGCGCCGTGATCAAGTTTACCAACGGCAAGACGGTTGCGGATTACCTCAATATTTCCGGATACCTGAGCCTGGGCAATATCGGCGGGCTGGTATTCTTTGCGCTGCTGCTGCTGACGCTCCTCAAGGTTACCATTTGGAACAGGAAAATCCGGAACGAACATCAGAAGTAAGGATGCGCCGCCCGGGCTTCGGCCCCGGCAGGAGCGGAGGAGCGCTATGGGAAGGAAACAAACGGAAAACTTTCTGGATTATGTGCCGGTGCGCAATCCGGATTTCGAATGGGATCTCCGGGACGGTATTGTGACGGTGCATATGATCCACCGGGGCTTTTATCACAGGATCGCCCAGAAATTTTTTCATACGCCCCGGGTCAGCCATATTGCCCTGGAGCGGTATGGCAGCTTCCTCTGGCAGCAGATCGACGGCGTCCGGACGGTAGGCGCGCTGGCAGACGCCATGAAGGTGCAGTTCGGAGCGGAGGCGGAACCGCTGTATCCGCGGCTGGTGAAGTATATGCAGATTCTGCGGAACAACCGGTTTATCCTGTTTGCCGCAAAGGGTAAACGGCCATGAAGCTGCTCTATGTGATTCTGGGCATTGCGCTGTTTGCCCTGGCGACCGCGATCCTGTACGCCTGGGGGCTGCACAAGGCGGTCAACCGGCAGGAAACCATGGCGCGCCGCCTGCGCGGGACGTGCGCGGGGCGGATTGTAAAGCGGATGAGGCGGCAGGGGCAAATGACGGAAGCGGAGATTGCCGGGGCCCTGAAGGGCGTTCGGACAGGAGAGTTCTGGTCCCGGGAGAAAGCGGTTGTCGGCGACGCCGATGCATATGCGCGGGAACTGATCCTGTGGATGCTGGATCAGCGCCTGCTGGAAAAGACCCCGTCCGGATACCGCCTGCATCCAAACTCCAAGTGAATGCGCGAAGCCGCTCCGGCCCTGCGGTTTCGGAACGTTCTGCGCCCGGACACACTGTGTCCGGGCGCTTTTCCTGCAAAGTGCCGTCCCCGGCGCCGGGAAGCGAGGGGGGAGGAGGCGGCTGCCGAACAGCCCGCCGGAATCGGAATTCCGGCGGGCCTGGACGGCGGTATGCTTCTCACTTCAGCGCATATTCCATGGCAATCCGCTCCCAGCGGTCGACATAATCCAAATGCCCGCGCAGGGAACTGACGTCTTTCAGGATGATTTCCAGCGGGGTCCCGGTGCGAAGGCAGGCCTCCCTGGCGGCTGAAAGCTGCTTGCGGATGCTGTCCTCGCTGAAGTCGCCGGCGCAGATAAAAGCGGGATTGCTTTTGCAGGAAAACACATAGTCTCCGGCGATCTGATCTGCGGATTTCTCAATTCCGGCCCAGGGGCTGACAGAAATTTTGCGCACGTTGCGGATCTTGCGGATGATGTCGATTTTGTCCTGCAGCGGCTCGCAGCAGCCGTAGTAGAGAAGCCCGAAGCGCTCGTAGAGCGGGCGGACCAGATCGATCTCGAATTCCTCATGCATGGCCGGCGAGACGGTGGAGAGCAGCTGCGCCATGCCGAAGGCCCAGACATTGCGGGCTTTGGCCCGTCCGTCCTCCATGCCGTCGGTGGGAAGCTGGTCTGTGTAAGCGCCGGTGCAGTGGACATACTGCAGCTGCGGATCCAGGAGCCCCAGTTCTTCGCACTGGTCAATGGCAGCATTGGTCAGTTCGACAAATTTTTGCACAATCCGCTCAATGAATTCCGGCCGGTCTGCGATATCCCACAGAATGCTTTCTGCAGGCCGCATCTGCGCGATCCGGTCCCAGAGGCCGGCGTGTATCTGGACGCCGGACAGCCGGACCGGCAGGATACCGTCGAAAATCTCGCTGCAGACGTCCAGATGCCGGGCGTCCAGGGCGCGGTCGACTGTGATGCGGTCAGGGTGCAGCGCGTTCAGCCCATCCTCATTTGACAGCTGATCCTCGTATTTATGCGAGACGATATCATTTTCAGCGTCGGTCTGCCGGATTTCCTCCCGGATGTGAATGCCGTAGTCCAGGCCCTGGACGGTCATGGGCAGATCCAACCGGTTTTCCACCACCATATCGCAGGGGAAATGCCGCCAGCGGTATAAAAGCGCGCGCAGGCTGTGTTCCAAGGTCTGCAGAAACGGATCCTCGCAGGCGAGCTGCATTTCTTCCGTGGTGTTCAGTTCATGCCAGGGCAGCTGATCGATGTATACCATCGGACGTATGGGGTGCAGATCGTTATTGGCCGTCCAGAGATCCTTTTTTTCCTGCTGGATCGGAAGCGCGGCGATTTCCGCAACCTGCCTGCCGAGTTCCCGAAGTACGCGGTAGTCCTGATTCACAATTATGATCCTCCTCGTGGGCTTTGATTATTCTTTTGCGGCCCTGCTCATGGCCGCGGCATTTTCAAAAGGTACGTTCGGCAGCAGCGCCTCATGGCTGGGCGATACGATGAAGTCGTCCCCAAAGATGCCGCGCAGCCGGAGCACCTCCGCGCGGACCTGTTCGGGCGTGCCGAACGGCAGAAGCTGCTGGGTATCGACGCCTCCCATGAATATGAGCCTGCCGCGGTATCTGGACGCCAGTGTTTCGGCGTCCATGCCGCGGGCCCGGGCCTGCAGGGGATGGAGAAGCTCCACGCCTGCGTCAATCAGCCGCGGGATGAGCGGCTCGATGGCACCGCAGGAGTGAAACGCCACCGGCAGGCCCGCCTGCCGGATGGTGTCCGCAATCCGGCGAATGGAGGGGAGAATGAATTCGTCAAAGCAATCCAGGCTGACCATCATGCTGATCTGTGTGCCCAGATCATTGCCGAAGAAGCCTGCGGACAGGTACGGGGCCGTCTGCCGCAGCAGGGCGGTATTGGCGCTGACCAGAAAATCCACCACGCGGCGGGTGACCGCATGTACAACCTCGGGATGCGTATACATTTTTACAAAATAGTTTTCCATCCCGAAAAAGTCGCTGAGAATATGAAAGAACGGGCACCACATGCCGCCGAACACGGCAAGGCCTTTTTCATACGCAATCCGGGTATTTTCCACGGTGGAGGAAAAATCCAGATAGGCGGGATCCGGCCATGCAAAGGCTTCCACCTCGGCCACGTCCTCACATTCCGCAAAGACGCCGGCGTCGCAGAGGCTGGCGCGGTTATGGTCGAAGCAGTCCCACATGGGCCTGCCGCCGGGATGCTTCCAGGCGGTGGGATCCAGCTCCGGGGAAACCCAGACCAGATCGGAACCGATGGCCTCCTGAAATTCAATTTCCCGGCTGTCGCAGTTGTCCGACAGCAGTATGGAGCCCTTCACCCGGGCCTCCTGCCGCAGCCCGCCCAGCCCCAGGGCTTCGCTGTAAATGGACTTTGTTTCCGCGGCGGGATGGCCGACCCAAAAGCCGCTGGCGCCGCCGTGCCCGGCGCGGCGGATGGTCGCTTCAATGAGTTCACGGTGTTTCATCTGAAAAATCCCTCCCAGGCATGCCGATGTCAGTGGATGGCCTTTTCCAGGAGCACGGTTTCCGAGGCGTCCGCCCGGTGGAATTCGCCTGTGATCCGGCTGTCCTTCATGACATAGATCCGGTCGCACATCCCGAGGATTTCCGGAAGCTCGGAGGAGACCATCAGAATGGCCAGGCCTTCCGACGCCAGCTGGCTCATCAGGCTGTAGATTTCGGATTTGGCGCCCACGTCGATGCCGCGGGTGGGTTCATCGATGATCAGCAGCTTCAGATTTTCCCGGATCAGCCAGCGGGCCAGCAGAACCTTCTGCTGATTGCCTCCGGACAGCTTGGAGATCAGCTGTTCCATGGTAGGCGTTTTGACCTTCAGGCGGCTGATCATTTCTGAGACGTCCCTGGTTTCCTTGCCGCTGAGAATGTGCAGGCCTTTGGCGATCTGCCGCAGAGAGGCGATGGTCATGTTTTTCCGGACGCTCAGATTCGGAAGGATGCCGAAATCCTTGCGGTTTTCCACCACATAGCCCATGCCTGCGCTGCAGGCGGCGACCGGGTTGAAATTGGGCAGCTGCTTTCCGGCCAGCGTTACGGTGCCGGAAGTGCGGCGATCCATGCCGAACAGGGCCCGGGTCATTTCGGTTCGTCCCGCCCCCATCAGGCCTGAGAATCCCACAATCTCGCCGCTGCGGACATAGAAGGAGAGGTCGTGGACTTTTTCGCTGGACATCTGGTGGACTTCCAGGATTTTTTCTCCGATGCGGGCGGTTTTCACCGGGAACATGTCGCTCATTTTCCGCCCCACCATTCGTTCGATCAGCGTCTTCTGGTCGATCTCCCCGGTGGAGACCAGGCCGACGCTGGCGCCGTCGCGGAAGATGGAGATCCGGTCGGATATCGCAAAGATTTCCTCCAGCTTGTGCGAAACGTAGAGGATGGCAACGCCCTGCTCCCGGAGGCGGGCGATCACCTGAAACAGGCTGTCAATTTCCTTCGGGCTCAGCGCCGAAGTCGGCTCGTCCATGATGATCACCTTTGCATGCAGGGAAACGGACTTGGCGATTTCCACCAGCTGCTGCTGGGCCACGCTCAGATATTGGAGCTTCATGCGCGGATCGACGTGCAGGCCCACCATGTTCAGATATTTGGCGGTCTCTTCATGGAGCTGCTTCCACTGAATACGGCCCTGCCGGGCGGGAAGCCGGCCGAAAAACACATTTTCCGAGATGGAGAGGCAGGGGACCAGATTCAGCTCCTGATAGATGACGCTGATACCCTGGTTGATGGCGTCGGCCGGCGTTCGGATGGCGGAGGGCCTGCCGTTGACGCGGTATTCTCCCTTCGAGTAATCGTATACGCCGGAGATGATCTTGATCAGCGTGGATTTCCCGGCTCCGTTTTCACCCACCAGCGCGTGAACCTCACCGGGATACAGCGTCAGATCCACGCCCTTGAGCGCGTGGACGCCGGGGAAGAATTTGTGCACGCCGCGGATCTCGATAATCGGTGTACGTTCCAAAAGGCTGCACCTCCTTATTGCTGCTGCTGTTCTTTGACCAGCTTTTTGGCGTTGCTGTTTTTGCGGACAAAGTCCAGGTAGACCGCGAGGATGATGACCAGGCCGCGGGTGATTTGCTGCCAGAAGGAGGAAACGTCCAGCAGTGTCAGGCCGTTCTGCAGGACGCCCAGAATCAGCATGCCGATCAGGGCGCCGGCGATGGAACCCACGCCGCCGTCCATGGAAATGCCGCCGAGCACCACGGAAGAGATGACGGTCATTTCAAAGCCGTCGCCGGCGGTAGGCTGGGCGGAGGCCATGCGGGAGGCCAGCAGGACGCCCGACAGCATGGTTAAGACGCCCTCCATAATGTAGACGGTCAGCTTGACACGCTCCACAGGCAGGCCGGACAGGCGCGACGCCTCGGCATTGCCGCCGATGGCGTAGATCTGGCGGCCGAAGGTGGTATGGTTCAAAAGATAGTAGATGATCAGGTACAGCAGGAAGGCGATCACGAACGCGTTG
This sequence comes from Clostridiales bacterium, assembly GCA_019422005.1. Taxonomy (GTDB): domain Bacteria; phylum Bacillota; class Clostridia; order Oscillospirales; family Oscillospiraceae; genus Avoscillospira_A. Next base: position 9,840 of record JAHZEF010000045.1, on the reverse strand, counting down.
GGGAACGGGCCCATAAAGCCGGTTCCCAGATTCTGAAATTCAGGATACTCCGACTGGATGGAAACTGCGCTGGTGACCACCATGCAGGCGCCGCGCCAGATGGACATGGTGCCGAGCGTGGCAATCAGGGAGTTGAGCTTCAGCTTTGTGACCAGAAGCCCGTTGATGGCGCCGACGATGACGCCGCTGGCGAGCGCGGCCAGAACCGCCAGCGCGATACTGCCGGTGGCGTTGAGTACGACGACGGAGGTCAGGCCTGCCACGGCCTGCTGAGAGCCGACGGACAGATCGATTTCCCCCAAAAGGACTACCATGGTCATGCCGAAGCCGCAGATGGCGGTCAGAGAGACCTGGCGCAGTGTGTTCATGATATTCCGCTGGGTCAGGAAAGAGGGGGTCAGGATGGAAACAATGGCGCAGAGGACGGCCAGCGTGCCCAGCAGCAGCAGAATATCGGATTGCCCGATTCGCTTCAGAAGCGTGTTTTGAGTTTGCTTGTCAGTTTGTTTCATAGCTTATCTCCTGTTCTGTCAGAATGCCTGGCTATACCAAGCGGGGGCGGTCCGAAGACCGTCCCCGCTGCATGGTACAGGACCCCGGTTACTGTTCCATCAGGGCGCGGATCGCATCGAAATTGGTAATGTAGGAGTCGCCGTCCTTGGTATAGAATTGATCGAAATTCTCCTGGGTGATCACGACGGTGGCGGTTTCGTAGTGTTCCGGAATTTCTTCGCCGTTGGCGACCTTGACGGCGGCGTCGATGAGGGCGGTGCCGGTGAAATCCGGGAACATGGCCACTGCCGCTTTATAGGAGCTGTCCGACAGAAGCGCTTCGCGGCCGACGGCGCCCTCGAAGCCGAAGCCAATGGTTGTCAGAAGGCTTTCGTCCAGGCCGGCTTCCTTATAGGCGGCCATACCGCCGGAGGCCGCGTTGTCGTTGATGCCGAAGATGACGTTGACCTCGGGATGCGCGGTCAGCGCGTCCTGGCAGACCATCAGGGCCGTCTCCTTGGAGCCGTTGCAGTCCACCTCGGCGACCACCTCATAGGAAAGCCCGGCCTCGTCCATCCCGGCCTTGAAGCCTTCCACGCGCTGGCGGGCGTCCGGGAAAGAGGGCGCGCCCACGACGAGGATTTTGGGATCGATCTGATTTTCCTCCGCGTACTCGGCAAACCACAGGCCGGCCTTTTTACCGCCGGTGATGTTGTCGATGCCGACCATCGTGACGGCGCCGTCCACTGTGTTGGACTCGGTGATGACCGGGATTCCATAGGAGGCCGCGTCGGCCATGATGCTGCCCAGGCCGTTGACGTCCACAGGCGTGATGATCTGCACGTCCACGTCTTCGGTCAGCAGGTTTTCAATCTGATTGACCTGTGTGGCGACGTCCATGGCCGCGTCGGCGATTTTCAGTTCGATTCCCAGCTCCTCAGCGCGCATGCGGGCGCCTTTGGCGATGTTCTGATACCATTCATGGCTCATGTCGCTGATGACGTAGCCGAAAACCAGCTTGTCTGCTGCGTCCTCCGGTTCGTTTTCCGTGCCGGAGGGCGTTTCGTCAGGTGCGGAAGGCGCATCGGCTGCAGGATCCTCCGGCTGTGGATCCTGCGTGTCGGAGGCGCAGGCCGCCATGCTGATGACCAGAATCAGACAGAGTAGCAATGCGATCAGTTTTTTCATGTGTGTATTCCCCCGTTTCTTAATTTTTTAACAGGTGATCCCTGTTAAATATAAAATAATTATCTTTATTAAGAAAGTGATGGAAATAAATCTTGTTTTTTGCAAAATATTTCTGGGAATTTTACTTTATCCTTATAAGTTATGA
>JAHZEF010000045.1:903-8005 GCA_019422005.1 Clostridiales bacterium | reverse complement strand
ATGAACTGTCAGTAAGTAACTTTGCAAATTTAGTATACACTTCCTTTTTCAAAAGAGCAAGTAGCTGACGAAAATCATTATTCACAAAAAAACTGCGGCAAATCTGTTTATTTTACTGGGGCTCCGGAAAAGCGGCATGGGCGTTCCGGAGGCAGCAGGCCGGCGGCGGGCTGGGGCGTCCGGGGCCAAAGTGGGCGCCATGCAAAAAACAGCCGCAGGGCGGCTATTTTTTGCAGTATTCTGCGAAGAAGTATTCCGAGGCCAGCGCCACCGCGCCCACCGCCTCCGAATGGCGGTCCAGCGTGGATTCATGGAATTTGACGGCCTGGGCCTCCCGCAGGAAAATATGCCTGCGCGCCTCCGCTTCGGCCGCGGCTGCATACAGCGGGAGCGTTTTGCAGAGCGTGCCGCTCAGAATCACGGCCTCCGGATTGTACAGGTTGATCAGATTCCCGATGCCGATGCCGAGAATCGTTCCGGCCCGCGCAGTCACGTCAAGCGCCAGCTGATCGCCCTTCTCCGCCGCATAGAGGAAGTCGAAGAACGTGGCGGGGGGAGGCGTGCCGCCGGGCAGCCCCTGATTGATCAGGCTGGTCTCGTATGCGCGGATCAGGGCGTATATGGAACAATAGGATTCCACGCAGCCGCGGTTGCCGCAGTAGCACAGCTCGCCTGCAAAGTTGACACTGGTGTGCCCGAACTCGCCGCCGATCCCGCTGTGCCCCGTTTCCAGCCGGCCGTCGATCACAGCGCCCATACTGATTCCGTCGTCTGCATAAATATAAAGAAAGTTGCGCAGGTGCCTGCCCAGCCCGAATTTCAGCTCTGCGGCGGCGCCCAGACGTCCGACGTTTTCGATAATCGTGGGATATCCGATCCGGAGCTGCGCCTCTATGGCGCCGCGGTCCGCATCTGACCAGAAGGCGAACGAGAGGTTGGAATTGCGGAGAAATTTGAAACCGATGCCCGGCAGGCCGACGCCGGAATACACAATCCGTTCCGGCGCCACCTGGCTGTTGGCAACGGCCTTCCGCATATTTCGGCGGATCTGTTCCGTCACGGCCTGGGTGCCGCCGCTGTAATCCATGACGCATTGGGCGCTTCCGATGATCTCGCCGTGGATGTTGGCCACGACGCTGTGGCACTCCCGGGAGACGTCGGTCCCGAGGAAATAATAGGCGTTGGGGTTGATCTGCAGCATGACGGGCTTCCGGCCGCCGCTGGAATCGCCTTTTCCGATTTCGGAAATCAGGCCGTCCGCGATGAAGCTGTCGACAATCCGCATGACCGTCGGCATGGCCAGCCCGGCCAGTTCGGAGAGCATGGTGCGGGAGACCGCCTCGTTGCGCAGGAGAATATCAAGAACAATGCGTTTGTTCATGCTTTTGATGAGTCCGGAGTTTCCTGTTTCAGCGCGCTTGGATGCCATGGCGGCAGCCCCCTTCATGATGCATTTAATCGTATTTTACGCTTTTTAACGCGGTGTGTCAAAGTATTTGTCCGGAAATTGCCGGGCGCCGCTGCCGGCGGCGGTACAAAGGGCCGTTTCGGCTTTACGGGCGGCGTAAAATGTGGTATAATCTCGTATTATTATCCCGTTCCCATGCGGAGAAGGAGAGGCGGTATGATGCTGCAGACAAATGTACTGGAGTATTTGGAGCGTTCTGCAGCGCAATTCGGCGGCAAAATTGCGTTTGCAGATGAGCAGGAGCGCGTAACCTTCAGCCAGATGCGCCGGCAGGCGGCCGGACTGGGAACGCGGCTTGCAGCGGAACTCGGCGGCGGCTGCGGCGCTGTGGCGGTGCTGACGGACCGGACGGCCCGGAGCCTGACGGCGATGCAGGGCGTTCTGTTCAGCGGGAATTATTACGTGCCCATCGACAATAAAATGCCGGAAGTCCGGATGCGGAACATTCTGAAGCAGGTCCGCGCCAAAGCGCTGGTCTGCGCCGCGGCGGATGGGAAGCAGGCCGGCGCGCTGGCGGACGTCTGCCCGGTGTTCTCCATGGAAGCGGGGTTTGACACGCCGGAGGATCCGGTTTTGCTGGCGGAGCGGCGCCGTCAGGTTCTGGATGTGGATCCGGTTTACGTGCTGTTTACCTCCGGCTCCACCGGCGCGCCCAAAGGCATTGTGATTTCGCACCGCAGCGTCATTGACTTTACCGAGTGGATGACGGCGTTCTGCGGCTATACGGAGGACGACGTATTCGGCAATCAGGCGCCGTTTTACTTCGACCTCTCCGTCAAGGACATTTACCAGACGCTGAAGCTGGGGGCGACGTGCCATATTCTGGAAAAGAAGCTGTTCATGTTCCCGCTGCTGCTGATGCGGAAACTGGAGGAAAAGCAGATCACGGCCCTGAATTGGGCCACATCGGCGTTCCATCTGGCGGCCAGCTCCGGCGCGCTGGAGAAGTGCGCGCCCGGCTCGGTCCGGACGGCGGCGCTGGGCGGCGAGGCGCTGCAGGCGAAGCATGTCAACGCATGGAAGCGGGCGCTGCCGGGGCTGCATGTCATCAACCTTTACGGCCCCACGGAGGTTACGGTGGACTGCACCGGCTATCATCTGGACCGGGAGTTTGCTGATGATGAGCCGATCCCTCTGGGAACGGCCTGTGCCAACAAGCAGATCCTGCTGCTGGACGAGCGGCTGCAGCCGGTGCCGCCCGGCGGTACCGGCGAGATCTGTGTCCGCGGATCCGGCCTGGCCAAAGGGTATTTTGGGGACTGGGACAAGACCTGCGCCGCCTTTGTGCAGAACCCCATGAATCCGGACTATCCGGATCTGATTTACCGTACCGGCGATCTGGCGGCGGAACGGGACGGCCTGCTCTATTTCCTGGCCCGGAAGGACGGGCAGATCAAACATATGGGGTACCGGATCGAGCTTGGAGAGATCGAGGTGGCGCTCCACGGGATTCCCGGCGTTTCAGCCGCCGTCTGCCTGTTTGACCGGGACCGGGACCGGATTGTGTGCGTCTATGCCGGGACGCCGGACAGCGACGGACTTGCCAGGGCCATGCGCACGGTGGTGCCCAAATATATGCTGCCCAATATTTATATCAAGCTTGACCGCCTGCCTTACAACGCCAATGGAAAGGTGGACCGCGTGCTGCTGAAGGAGCGGTATCTCCATGGAGCGGATTGAGCGGTTCGAGGCGCTGGAGGGCCTGCTTTCGGCGCAGCTGCGGCGCGGCGTGTTCACCAATTGCTTCCTGTCCCGCGGCGCATATGAGCGGGAAATCGGGCGCGGCCTGCGCGTTCACGCGTTCCCGGGCGGCCTGCTTTTGTTCCGGGATCGGGAAGACCACGACCTTTTAAACCTGTACCTGCAGCCGGATGCGGAGGTGGAGCTGCCCGGACTGGCGCGGCCGGCGGTTGTGGAGCTGGCCTGGAAGCCCCGGGATGCGGAGGCTGCGGCGTCAGTGCTCCGGCGGCTGCAGAAGGCGGGCTTTGCCGGGCAGTTCCGGCGCCGGCGCTACGGAAGGCCGGCAGATTCCCGGAAGGGCGCGCGGGATGCGGCGGTTTTCTGCCCGGGAACAGACCGGCTGGGGGCGGTTCTGCAGTTCCTGACGGATCAGTTTGACCGGCTTTCCGGCTGCATACCCACGGCGGACGAGCTGTGCGGCGCGCTGCGGAGCGGCGCGGTGCTGGCGACGGAAGATGCGGATGGAATGACCGGCCTGCTGCACTTTGCACGGGAACGGGCTTTCACGGAAATCCGCCATCTGGCGGTCCGCGGCGATTGCCGCGGCCGGGGGGTTGCCGGCATGCTGATGAACGCCTATCTGGCGGAAACGGCGCATCAGAAAAGCCAGGTATGGGCAAGGCAGGGCAACACGCCTGCCGAGCGCGTATATGAAAAATACCAGTACCGGCCGGACGGATGGGAATCCGCAGTGCTGACGGCCGGTGGAAAGGACGAACCATGAAGGAAAAAATACTGAGCATTCTGACCGAAATCTGCCCCGGCATCGATTTTGAGCAGGAGCAGTCGCTCATTGACGACGGGCTGGTGGATTCTCTGGACCTGGTTTCCATCGTCACGGAGTTGATGGACGCTTTTGATGTGGAGATCAGCGTTGAGGATCTTCAGCCGGAAAACTTCAACACGGTGGACGCCATGGTGGAGCTGATCGAGCGGGCCGGGGGATAGGCCATGGCGTTTACCTCGTGGGCGTTTCTGGCCCTGGCTGCCGGGACGGTGACGCTGTATTACCTGGTTCCGAAAAGCATGCAGTGGATCCTTCTGCTGGCGGCCAGCGCGGTGTTTTATCTGGCTGGCGGCGTCCGGCCGGTGGCCTGGCTGCTGGGCGTGGGAGCCGTCACCTGGGCGGCCGGCCTGCTGCTGGAGCGGCAGAACCGGGCGCGCAGGGCGCTGCCGAAGGGGGAGCGGGCTGAGGCAGACCGGATCAAACGGCGGAAAAAGCGGATCGTCGCCGCGGCGGCCCTGCTGTGCTTTGGCCTGCTGTACGCCATGAAATACTGGGATTTCACCGCGGACCTCCTGCCTCGTTCCATTGGCGGGCGGCTTCCGCGGTGGGACTTTGTGATGCCTCTGGGGCTGTCCTTTTTCACGTTTCAGTCCATGGGATACGTCATTGACGTTTACCGCGGCAAATATGAGGCGCAGCGGAATCCGGCCCGGTATGCGCTGTTCGTCTCCTTCTTCCCGCAGATGGTACAGGGGCCGATCGGCCGGTATGACGCCCTTGCGCCGCAGCTCCTGGCAGAGCGGGAACTGGATTGGCGCAATGTGAAGTTCGGCATTCAGCTGGCGATGTGGGGATATCTGAAGAAGATGGTAATCGCCGACCGGGCGGCAGTGCTGGTCAATACGGTTGTAACGGAGCATTGCCCCTATGGCGGCGCGGTCATTGCGGTGGGGATCGTGATGTACTGTATTCAGCTTTACTGTGATTTTTCCGGCGGCATCGACATCACCCGCGGCGTGGCCGGAATGCTGGGCATCGAAATGGCGGAGAATTTCCGCCGGCCGATTTTCGCCGTCTCCCTGGCAGATTACTGGCGCCGCTGGCATATCACGCTGGGGCAATGGATGCGGGATTATGTGTTTTACCCGCTGTCGCTGTCCAGGCCGTTCGGGCGTCTGGGCAAGTGGGCGCGGAAGCACATCGGCGGGCTGCCCGGAAAGATCTTCGCAACCTCCCTTGCGACGTTTGTGGTATACCTGATCATCGGAATATGGCACGGCGCCAACTTCCGCTATCTTGCCTTCGGCCTTTGGAACGGCACGCTGATCACGGCGTCGCTCCTGCTGGAGCGGCGGTTCCAGTCCTGGAAATCGGCCCTGGGCATCCGGGATCAGTCTGCAGGCCGGCGTGCGGTACAGCTTCCTCGGCCCAGTTTTCTGGTCTTTCTGGGAAGGTATCTGACCCGGGCGCCGCGGCTTCTGACAGCGCTGCATCTCATGGCGGTCACCTTCACCCGGCCCCAGCCGTCCCAGCTTCTGGACGGTACGCTTCTGCAGCTGGGGCTGTCCGGGCAGGATCTCCTGATTGTCGCTCTGGGGATGGCGGCGGTGCTGGCGCTGGAGTGGTTTCAGGAACGGGGGGGACATGTCCGGGAGGCCCTGGAAAGACGCAGCGGATTTGTGCAGTGGCTGGCGGTGGCCGTGCCGCTGGCGGTGCTCCTGCTGTTCGGCGTGTTCCGGGCCGGCTATATTTCATCGGAGTTTATCTATAAGCAGTTTTAAAGGTGGTGCGCAGTGAAGTCCAAAAAGTGGGTTTTGATGTTTTTGCTGACGGCGGTGCTGCTGGCGGGTTTGCTGGCTGCATTTAACTGGGCGGTCGATCCCTTCGGTGCATTTGGCGACAGGCTGCTGTCCTGGTGGTCCTACGATGAGACCAATAATCCGCGGGTGGCAAAGCTGTCCTATCTGGAGCAGCATCACGACGCGTACGATTCCTATATCATCGGCTGTTCTTCCACCAGCTCCTTTTCGACCGAAAGGCTCAACGCGCTGTACGACGCCAGCTTTTATAACCTGATTATGTATGACGCCGACATGCTGGACTGCGAAAAGATTACGGCGTATCTGCTGGAGCATTATGAGGTGAAAAACCTGGTGCTCAACGTTTACCTGGACAACGGCATCACCTATGATGAGGAATCCAACCCCCTGACCAAGGGCCTGCACTACCGGACGGATCCGGATACTTCTGCGCTGTCCTATTTTGCGCGTTATCTGTTTGCGGATCCCCGCTATGGCTGGGCCAAACTGCAGGCGCTGCGGGAGGATACGCTCCTGCCGCAGGCCTTTGATGTGTTTGATGCGGCCACGGGCGTTTATGACAAGCGGGTCCGCGATGTGGAGCCCATCGGCAGCATGGAGGACTATCTGGCCGCGTATCCGGTGTTTGCGGACTATCCGGAGAGCGGCCCGTACGGGCTGTACCAAACGGAGAACTGCATGAAAAGCGTGGCTGCGATCCGGGATCTCTGCGCCGAATACGGCGTGAATCTGGTTGTGGTGGCCGGGCCGGTTTACCGGGAATACTTTGACAACTTTGACCGCGGCGATGTGGCGGCCTTTTATGAGGCGCTGGCTGAGGTCACGCCGTTTTGGGATTTTTCCTGCAGTTCCGTCAGCTGCGAGCCGCGCTATTTCTACGATGCCACGCATTTTCGGAACAACGTGGGCGAGATGATGGCCGCCAGGATGGCCGGGGATTCGTCTGTCTGGATTCCGGAGGATTTCGGTTTTTATGTGACGGCGGACAATGCCGGCGCGCATTTTGCAGCGTCGCTGGATGCGGCGCCCATGCCGGAGGAGGCATATACCGCCAGCGTCCCGATCCTGATGTATCACAATCTGGCGGCGGAAGCGGACGGGGATATGACCATGTCTGCAGCGCGCTTTGAGGAGCAGATCCGCACGCTGGCGGAACACGGGTATACGGCAGTGTCCTTCGCAGAGCTGCAGGCCTATGTCTATGCGGGCGCGGAACTGCCGGAGAAGCCCGTAATGATCACCTTTGACGACGGCTATCTGAGCAATTATGAGCTGGCCTATCCGATTCTGGAGAAATACGGGATGCAGGCTACCATCTTTGTCATCGGCGTGTCGGTTGGAAAGGAC